>JANLRE010000160.1:0-12093 GCA_031368205.1 Fimbriiglobus sp.
CTTTCGGTCACTTGGCTACGGGTGGCACGATCTTTTGGAACGGCTTGCCCTTCTGGTCGAGATTGCGGTTCAGGTCGATCACGTCGAAATCCACTTTAGCACCACCTTCTGGTACATCAACTTTCGCACTCCACAGGATCGCGTTAACGACGGTGCGGCGGAAGTTTTCGTCCGCCCAGTTGTGGTGATTGTGGCCGCCGGTGAACCCGAACGCTCGACCGCCGTCTTTGCGTTCGTAGGCCCAAGCTACGGTCTCGATGCGACCGAGAAACTTCTTGGCGTCGGCGGTGCCACGGGAGTTGTCCGGCGGGAGCGCTTGGAGAATTGGCGTCACACCTTTGGCTTCGGCCACGTCGGTCACGTCGCCGACCCAGTGCATGTTGTAGTACCACTCGTCCCGGATCGTGAACGGCTTCACGCCGTTGGTAATCGGGTGCTTCGGTAGCGTGCGGATGGTCGCGTCCCAGTGCGGGTTGGTGGAAATTCGCGGGTCGTAGTAGCCGCCCATCCAGCCCACTACGGTGTCACCATGACGCGGTTCATAATCCACGGCGTAGTGCAAATTCACCCAACCGACGCTTTTGTCGATCGACTTTTGCAGCAACTTCAGGCGGTCCTTTTGCACGACGGGGTGGCCACCGCGCCCGTCCATGTAGAACAGAATCGTGTCGGCCCCGTCGAAAATCTTCTCGTCCTTCGGCCACCCGTTGCGAACCATCACCGGCCAGACGCCGGGGGTTTGCTTCAACAGGTTCATCAAGATCGCCGTGCCCGCGAAGAATTCATGGTCGCCGGGACCGTGGCTCTTGGAACCGGCCACGAGGACGATTTTCTTCCCCTGAAAACCCGCCGGGGGTTCGACTTCTAAGGGCACTTTCGATTGGTCGTAGGGGTCAAAATCAAAATCAGCCGGGACCACAAGTGCTTCCTTCGGTGCCTGTTTCGGATCCGCTGCTATCACGGAACTCATTGTCAAAACCGGCACCACCAGAGCGGACAAGAACAATTTTCGAGCCAACATGGGTATCCTCAAAACGGGAGAGACACAACGGCCACAGACGATAAACTCATCTTTCAGGAAAGCCCAACGCCAATCAACGGTATTCCCAGGTAACCGCCGAGTTTTATTTCGCTTTCGAGACCACCATGTTGGCCAGTATTCCACACCGCAATCCGAGTCACTCTTCTGTGTTGTCGCCTCTGCTACCATCATTGGCCAAGCTTTATGCTCACTTCGTGGACCATGCGGACTGCCCGATTTATGAGAACATCGCGGCGAATGAAATCCCGGAGCCGTATCGGTGGCTCTTGGTTCACACGCACCATATGACTGTTACGGTGGAGCGGTTTTATAATGATGCGGTGAACGTGCAAGTGCTGGATTCGGTGCAGACGGACATGAGTTACGCGCGGAAGATTTTGCTGGCGTTGAGCGCCAGCCACAAAGTCGTGCAATTTGGCATCGTACACATCGACTTGGCGTTGCTGTCACCGGTTGTGCGGGACGAAATCGTTGCTGGTAAAACACCGCTGGGACGGGTCTTGATCCAACACAATGTCTTCCGCGTGGTGCAGCCGGTCCGCTACTTTCGGGCGGTGCTGGGATCACAAATGGCGAATTGGTTTGGTTCAACAGTTGGCACGGAGACGTATGGCCGACTCGGCGTGATTTACACCGACGGCCAACCCGCGATCCACGTCGCGGAGATTCTCGCGCCGATTGCTTAGGATTCCAAAAGGGCCAACGGTGCTGTGATGTACAACAGCGCCCCGGTTTCCGAGAATTGCTCGCAGTGGTCGTGCCCCGGTTCGGCCCGTTGGTAATCACCCTTCTTCATTCTCACCCCGCCGACTACGATTTCCCCCTCCAACACCAAGCACTCTTCCGGTCCGTCATGCGGGTGGGACGGGTAGGATGAACCTGGTTCCATCCGCATCAAAAATGTGAACTGTTTCCGCTCCCGGTCTTTGTTCAGAATCCGGATGGCGACACCGGCATACGGGGTCTGGGCAAACTCGTCGTCATCGGCAAAACGAAAACGAATGCCGGGGATTTGGGTTGCTTTCAGCTTCTGAAGCAAAGTAGCTTTCACCAATGCTGGCGGTTCAACCGGCGCAATTGTCACCAGAATTGCCCGAACTGCGTCTTGCATATCCAACAACGTCGCGCAACCGTCCGCCCATCCGGAGTGAAGTTGTCGCTCAAAAGCGGAACGCTCCTCAGGCGTCAGAGCACCTGCCAAGTAGAGCGCTGCGGATTCTTCGATCGAATTCACAATCACAGAATCTGTTCCTGAGTGTTCAAACTCATGGTGCTATCGCGGAGGCGAATCATCCCGAGGCGAATGCGGGTTTTTACGGTTCCGAGTGGCCAACGTAAGCGTGCAGCAATTTCTTCATGTGTCAAGCCACAGAAAAAAGCAAGATGAATCGGTTCGTGCTGGTCTGGCGGCAAACACGACAGTGCCGACCGCATCCGGCCGTTGTTATCGTGCTGTTCGGCAACAATAGCCGGGTCTTCTTTCGTTGTACCCACTTCCGGCAACTGGTCTACGGTGACCGTGATTCGTTTCCGAAGTCGGTCCATTGCACGGGATCGGGCCAGTAACAAAATCCACACGTCCGGGGCCGCTCGGCAAGCGTCAAATCGGTCCGCTTGTTTCCACACCTGCAAAAACGTCTCTTGTAATACGTCCTCCGCGTCCGTTTGGTTTCGCAACAGTCGCAAAATTAACCCGAATGCCCGCGCCGCGAAACGATCGTACAGTGCCGCAAACGCGGCATGGTCGCGGTGGGCGATTTGGTTCAGCAAGTCGTGATCCGTGCAAGTCATCGGTTCAAATCACAGTTAGGATCAGGTAGTACGTTGATACTCTACTTAATAGACACGCCAACGGGCAGAACATCCAGACGGTCGATTTTCACTTCTCGACAAATCCAGCCCTTGGTGCTTCAACGTATTTCTTGAGGGTCTGGCACTGACAGGGGGTGGCGGGGTTAGAGGGCGCACCAAGAGTTGTTCAATGCGTTCGATAAAACTGTTACCGCCGTTTTCACCTAACCATTCCTAGCAACTGATGCGCCACTCAATCGAGTGGAGCCTGATAAATGCGTAAAAGTTGTCGCCTCTGAAATTACGCTAGCCGCCTCCGAGTTGTTCAACGCCGGTAATAATAAAGTGGCTTGGCAAATCGTTCGAGTGACAGACGTGTTAAGTTTTGTAGGTCGTGGTCGAGGCTTTGCGAGGCCCGACATTGCAACCGCAGCAATGATTAGAAAGAGGGATCAGACTTTTAGACAGGATTCACAGAATTTACACGACAGACGATCGGATGTGAATCCTGTCTAAAGCCGAGTGTCGGTGCCCACGTCGCCAAGCCTCCTCGACCACGACCTACAAATCCTTCCAAATCATCGACCAGACCCGAATTAAACCGGCGTGAAACTCAGTCCGTCGTGGGCGATGTCGTAATCCACCTGCACCGTCATCCCGTCGCGCACGTCGCCTTTCATCATCAACCGCGCGAGGGCAGTTTCCACTTCTTTTTGCAGCGTGCGTTTCAGCGGTCGGGCGCCGTAGTTGGCATCGTACCCGCTCCGCACGAGGTGCGTTTTGGCTTCATCCGTCACCGTAATTTGGATCTTGCGGTCCACCAATCGTTCCCGGATGCGATCAAGTTGGATGTCGATGATCCGCTTCAAATCGGCTTCGCGCAGCGAATGAAACACGATTGTCTCGTCGATGCGGTTGAGGAATTCCGGGCGGAAATGCTTGCGGAGTTCGTTCAGCACTTCGTCGCGCATCCGCTCGTACAGTTCACCAATGCTCGACCCGCGGTACTGCAAGATTTTCTGGCTGCCCACGTTCGAGGTCATAATCACGATCGTGTTCTTGAAGTCCACCGTGCGGCCTTGGCTATCGGTCAGTCGCCCATCGTCGAGCACTTGAAGCAACACGTTGAACACGTCAGTGTGGGCCTTCTCGACTTCATCGAACAGGATCACACAATACGGGCGACGGCGGACGGCTTCGGTGAGTTGACCGCCTTCGTCATAGCCAATGTACCCCGGCGGGGCGCCGAGCAACCGGGACACCGTGTGCTTCTCTTGGTACTCGCTCATGTCGATGCGGATCATCGCCTTTTCATCGTCGAACAAGAACTCCGCCAAGGCGCGGGCGAGTTCCGTTTTCCCGACGCCGGTCGGCCCCAGAAACAGGAAACTGCCGATCGGTTTGTTCGGGTCTTTGAGTCCAGCCCGTGCGCGAATCACTGCTTCACTGACCGCCTTGGTCGCTTCATCTTGTCCGATGACGCGCTTGTGAAGAACGTCTTCGAGTTGGAGCAGCTTTTCCTTCTCGCCTTCGAGCAGCTTCATCACCGGCACCCCGGTCCACCGGCTGACGACCGAAGCGATGTCGGATTCCCCGACTTCTTCTTGAAGTAGCCGTGGCCCGCCGGTGTTGGCATTCAGGGCGTCTTCTAGGACGACGAGTTGCTTCTGGAGTTCTGGCAGAGTACCGTACTTCAACTCCGCCGCACGGTTCAGGTCGTAGTTGCGTTCCGCGAGTTCGATTTGTTGTTTCGCGTTTTCAATCTCTTCGCGGACCGTCCGGACCTTTTGCATCGCGGCCTTCTCCGCTTGCCACTTCCCTTTGAGGCCGTCGGAGTCCGCTTTCAAATTCGCCAGTTCCTTTTCGAGCTTCGCCAGCCGCTCCTTCGACGCCGCATCGGTCTCTTTGCGGAGCGCTTCGCGTTCAATTTCCAGTTGCATCACCCGGCGGGAAATCTCGTCGAGTTCAGTCGGCATCGAGTCAATTTCGGTGCGAAGCTTCGCGGCGGCTTCGTCGATGAGGTCGATCGCCTTATCTGGCAAAAACCGATCAGTGATGTAGCGATTCGATAGCACCGCAGCCGCAACGAGTGCCCCGTCTTTGATCCGAACGCCGTGGTGGATTTCGTACCGTTCCTTCAAGCCACGCAGAATCGAAATCGTGTCCTCGACACTCGGTTGATCGACCTGCACTGGCTGAAACCGACGTTCCAGGGCCGCATCTTTTTCGATGTGCTTGCGGTACTCATCCAATGTCGTCGCGCCGATGCAATGCAGTTCGCCGCGAGCCAGCATCGGCTTCAGGAGGTTGCCAGCGTCCATCGCGCCTTCGGCTTTCCCGGCCCCCACAACGGTGTGCAATTCATCAATAAACAGGATGATTTTGCCATCTGACGAGGTGACTTCGTTGAGGACCGCTTTGAGGCGTTCTTCAAACTCGCCACGGTACTTCGCCCCGGCGATGAGGGCGCCCATGTCCAATGAAACAAGTCGCTTATCCTTCAACCCCTCGGGCACGTCGCCCCGAACAATCCGTTGGGCTAAGCCTTCGGCTATCGCTGTTTTGCCGACGCCGGGTTCGCCGATTAGCACCGGGTTGTTCTTCGTGCGGCGGCTCAGGATCTGGACCATGCGGCGGATTTCTTCGTCACGGCCAATGACCGGGTCGAGCTTGCCCTTCTTGGCCGCTTGGGTGAGGTCGCGGCCATATTTTTCGAGTGCCTGATAGGTCTCTTCCGGGTTCTGCGTCGTCACCCGTTGGTTGCCACGAACTTCTTGAAGTGCCTTCAAAATCCGCTCGCGGGTCAACCCGTAGTCCTTCAGCATCGTGCCGACGGACCCCTTGTCCCCGAGCATCCCCAACAACAGATGCTCCACCGAAACGTAGTCGTCCTTCAGTTGTTTCGCCTCGTCCTCGGCGGTCGCAATCAGCTTGTTAAACCGCCCGCTCGAATACTGGTTCTCGGCCACGCCGCTCGGCCCGGTGACCTTTGGCAAGCGTTCCAGTTCCCATTGCAGCTTCAAGCGAAACGGATCAACCGTCACGCCCGCTTTCGCCAAGATGACTACCGCCAACCCGCGATCTTGTTCGAGCATCGACGACAAGACGTGTTCCAGGTCAATCTGTTGATTATTCAGTCGCGCGGCGATTTTCTGCGCCCCGGTGAGGGCGTCGCGTGCTTTCTCGGTAAATCGGTTCAGGTCCATTTTGCCCTCTTGATCGGGTGCGTTCGGACAAAGTATCCAGGAAACTAAAGCAACTCCTGTACCTGTCCGCGACGAACCCACTGGAATGAGTTAAAGGACGATTCGAGTCGATGTGGTGCAAGTATTTCCTGGGTAAGCCTGTCATCGCTGCCAAACTGGCACCGTCAGCTTGGCGATTGAAGCTGCTCAATCTCCGCCTGCAAATTCCGACGTGCGGGTGCATCCCCTTCGTCGTGCATCACGGTCGTGTGGTAAATGCGCGGACGAGTCAGGAAGCGGTTCAACACGCCGATCCGACCCATGCGATAGTCGGCGTCGGTTACGTGCGCGTATTCCTTGCGGATGTCCACCGCGTACCGTTGGTAACGGGCTTCGCTCGCGCCGAGGATGGCCAAGTCGGCATCAAGAAGCGCGGCCGTGTCCGGGTCGGTGACGGGTTCCGTCGCGCTCAGGTGGGCGGTCGCAAACACCAGTTCCACGACAGGAACCAATGCTTCGTTGGATAACCCGAGTGGCATCAGCCAGATGACTGCTTTCGCCGCACTTTTCACTTCGTTGTCGTGCGCTGTCGGATCGTAAACCACATCGTGGAACCAGATCGCCAGTTGTACCACGGCCGGGTTGCTGCACAACGGTGCCAACCGACCGAACACCCGGAACATCTCCGCGAGGTGTTCGAGTGTATGATAATAACGGTGCGGTTGCTGGTGCGCTTCGACAAGTTGGTCGAAGACTGGGTACGCGGCGGCAGGGCTGACACCGAGCGGACCCACAAGCCGCACCCAGGACGATTGCATCGCATCCAGTCGTTCCGGGGAGATCATGTCGGCGAGTCTCGAAATAGGGTCCGACGTTATTCGTGTTGCGTTTGCTTGCACCGCATCGGTATGGTCATTTATAGTCAGTGCAACGCACCTCGTGCATGTTGCCTCCATTCAACGGAACTGATCCGCATGGCTGCCAAATTCGGTGACAGGCGATTGTCACGCATCATCACTTTGGTCTCGATGTGGTGCATTGTCGTGGGCTTGGTGACAGTCGGTCTCGTCGGTGGGTTGGGGCGAACACGGACAACTTCTGCCGATCACCCCTTTCGCATCGTGGTGACATCCGGCGATCCGATCATTTCTCGCGGCGAATCGGTCACACTCGCGGGCTACCTGAACTCGCACGACACCGCCGAGACGACTCCGAATGATGTCAGTCTTGTCATCCGTTCCGAAAATTCCCCGAGTGAACTCCGGGTGCCGATGACCGCCGACCCCAGCGGCGCGTTCTATTTTACACTCCCGCAAGTGATGGCCAGTTTTGCTTATCGGATCGAATCGGATGGCGTCACCAGCCCGTCGCACACGGTCACCGTTGCGGATGCCGTGACGCTTGGAGTGGGGACTAGCATCCAAATTCAGCCACCGAAATATGCCGAGCGAATCCGTCCCGAACAGCCCCGCGACCAGTTCGCCGATTTTGACGCCGTTCAGTTCAGCACGGTTCAGTTGCAACTGATTTTCTCGGAGCCGGTTCAAATCGCAAAACTGGAGTGGCTACCCACCCCAAGCCAATTTGCGACGGCCAAGATTACACTACCGGCCACCGTGAGCGAAGACCGTACTCGTTGCGCAACGAGCTTCGAGGTACAAGAATCTGGCACTCTGCAGTTAACAACTGTCTCGAAGTCGATGCTCGTGACAACATTCGCGGCGAACGTTCGGAGCCTTCCGGATCAACCGCCACGGTTTGAAAAAGTGCTGGGCTTGTCCGGTACGACCCGTGACGCGCGACCGATCGATCGACTCCCGATCGAAGTCACGATCAGCGATGATTGGGGCGTGCAAACGTTGATGCTGGAATACTGCGTCAACGGCAACGAGGCGATGACTCGCGCGGAACCGCTCACGCTAGCGGGGTTGGGCAGTCGGCGTGTCGAAGGGCTGATTCTCGTGCCGTTGGACGGGAAAGTGCGCGAAGGCGACACGATGCAATTTCGCCTGATCGCGACGGACAATCGCAGCCTCCCCGGTCGATCACTCGGCGGCCAACGGACCGCTTACCCCGCAACCGGCTGGGCGTCGGTGCGGGTTCTCTCGGGTGCCCGACCGCTGAACGAACAAGAAGTCGTTGCCCACCACGCCCGGATTCATTCGCTGCTAAACGCAGCAGGCAAGCAGGCTACCGAAGCGGCCATCGAGGTGGAAGCGATCCGAACTGCCGGTGTCGCTGACAGCGGGTTGTCACTGGACCAGGGGATTCGGGTTCGGAATGCGTTAGAAAAGCTGGGCGAACTCCACGCTCAACTCGAAAAACTGATCGCGGAGCATGACGCCGTTGCGGAACTGCGGCCAATGATCGCCTCGGTCCGCATCGCACTCCACTCCGAAGCCACCGCAACGACTGCGGTTGAGAAGCTGCAAAAAGAGGCCACACCAACTGGGCGTGAGACGGCCCTCACCACTTCTAGTTCAGCGCTCCGTGAACTCGTGACGAAGTTGAGCCCCCTGCTCATCGCCAACGATCAGTTGCTACAAGTTCGACTAGACTTGCAACATCTGCGGCAAGTTCGCGCGGATCAATCGGAGCTTGTGGAATTAGCAAGCAAGCCTGGGGTGACCGGCGATGAACTCGTTCGCCGACAGCAGGCCATCCGCAACCAACTCGCGGGCACGATTAGCACCAGCGAGATTTGTCGGCAAGCGATCACCGCGTATTCGCAACAGCAAATCAAAGAATTGGACGCGCGGCTTCGATCGGCAGTGGACGACCAACAACGGCTAAATCAGGCAGCGGACCAGTGGCAAGCGCAGTCCCAACAAGCGTACCTCGCGGAGTTGGTTCATCAGCAACGAGAACTTGCCAACCAAGTCGAACAACTGACCCAGCGCACCACGATGGCCGCCGGACTGGCTCAAACGACTCCGCTGTCACGGGCGGCGTTTTACAAAGCCGCAGAGGGACTGATTCAGGGAAAATCGCTCGATGTCCTCGCCGAGCAAGAAAAGGCTGCCGCCGAACTGGACCACTTCGCCGAACGACTTAGTGCCGCAGCGCTTGCCAGAACGGACCGGCACGACGCGGTATTGCAACTGACCCGGTGGCAAGACGATGTCCGCCGACGTTACGCCGACACAGCCAAACAATTCGGGGTGGCCGCGATCCCGGAAGCGACGCAAAAATCGTTCCTCGTCGAACAACTCGCCCTGTTGGGCGTCGTCAATCAGGTCGGGAAGTTGATCGCCGACAAGACTATCAGCATTGTGAACGACACCGCGATAACGGCCTGTGATGAGGCTGCCACCGCGCTTCGGTTACGGCAGCCGGAGTCTTTGACGACATTACAACGAGCCGTGGATGCGTTGAATCGTTTTGCGGACAAGGTGCCCTCGCACGCGGAACGGTTACGAACAGCGAAAACTAGCCTTGAACTGCTACGACGCGAGCAAGACGGTATTGGCCGCGAAGTCGATGCGATCATCAGTAGTCTCGGGCCGAACCCACTGACGATCCCACCGGCCAAGGTCGGCGGCACCATCACCAAGCAAACCGAACTCGTCACGAAACTTCAAGAACTTGAAGTTTTGGACCACACCGCCCGGCGTGGGATTGCGGTTACGGTCGGGTTCCAAGCGATCGCCGATTTGCGTGACGGCCTGCCGTTGGACGTGGGCGTTTCGCAACAAGAGTTTCGGCGACAATTGGACCGGCTGCGACAAGTCTTGGAACGCCAAACCCCCGGCGACGATCAGGCACTCGAATTGGCCCGGATGCAACGCGAAGTTACTGAGCGGATCGCAGCAGGGCCAGCACCATTCGGCCCGGACGAGTTACGCTTACTTCAACAAACACAACGGGAAATCAACCGCCAACTGACCGGGTTGCAGGTGGTCGGGGCAAGTGGTTTGCACGTGACGGCGATCGAGAAAGCACAGGCGCTGGAAACGGCACTGCGGCGCGCGGAGTCTGCAACACCGCTGCGCAATCAGAGCCACGAAACGTTGATGGCAGTGGATTTATTAGCCGCCCGGATGACCGGCAGTGAATCCGATCTGATTCGGGTGCAACGACTGAATCGGGATCGTGTCGCCCAGGCCGAACGTGCGAAAGTCGCGGGGAAGCTTCCCAGCAATGCTGAATCCACTGCCGAAGCGACACGCCAAGTTCAACGACAAATCGAGGAACTGGAGCAAACCCGCGTTGGTCAAGCGCAGGCCGCTAAACGCAAGGTACTCGAAACCCTGCAACGGCTTCGCACCGCCGCAGAACCGGATCGACAACTGGTCCTGCAACTGGCCGCCGCCGAAGCGGTCCAAAAACTGGCCGATGAGATGACCGGAAACCACGACCGCACCAACACGATCCGCGCCATCTGGCCGCAATTCCCGTCGGAAGCGGAGCAGTTGCAACGGCTGAACGGCGGGGGGTATCTGCCGACAATCGAGTACGCCGAAACGGCTCGTGCGTTGGCGCGAGACCAACGACGAATCCGCAACGAAACCGCAGAGATGACGGCGAATTCCCATCGCGTGCCGAAACCCCTGGACACGGACCCGATCGGCGAACTGGCCGTTGCTCAGCAACAGCTTGCCGATCAGTTCAACACACTTTCGCCGAGTTTGAACGCCGACAAAGTTCGCGCACTCGCCAAGCAAACCGTCCGCGATCTTCAGGTCGGTGCCCTGTCCGATGCCCTGCTTCATGCACAAGCTGTGGTGGCACTTTTGCAAGAGATTGACGATGCGAAATCGTTGCGTGACACTCAGTCGTCACTCGCCACCCGGATCGAACAAAACCGATCGGATCGCAACCAAGTGTTCACACGCCAAGCTCGCCGTCTGACGCAGTTGGGTGCCGAGGTGAAACGACTCGCCACGGCGATGCGGACGTTCATCGAACGCTCACCGCCCAACCTGGGGACGGTTGCGGATTCACCATTGTTGCACGCCACGGAGGCGATCGAAAAAGCCGCCGAACAACTCGCCCAAGCGACACGCGATACCAACGCCGGGCGTGGTATCGCCAGTGCCGGGAACCGTCAGGCGGCGCTAAAATTGTTACAGACGGCGTCCGAACTTTTCGACCGACTTAAGCCGCCGGGTGGCACCCTGGTAGCCGAGGAAATCGTATCCCCGCAAGTAGGCGCCGCGTTGCAAAATGCTGAAGGGTTAATGGCGCAGGCGGTTCGAGAAATGTCCAACCCGATCACACGAAACGAATCGTCAAAATCTCTACGTGGGGCAGTGGAGATGTTGCAAGTGGCGATTGAAACCCTTTCACCCGGCCGTTCCGGCAAATGAGCCGACTACTTCTTGGTGTCCGGTGTTTTGGGCCGATCGTAGTCCTTGTTGACGCCCTTCTGACTACTGGTTCCACACCCGATCATTGTCACACAACTCGCCACGAGTAGAACTGCCACGACACGCCGAACCATTGCATATCCTCGTCGATGATGAAGCGATAAAAAACTAAGGGCCGGCCGGGAACACCGGCCGGCCCTTAATTGTCCAACATACCAATTTACTTGGTGGTGGTGGTCATGGTCTTCGTGGTGGCCTTCGTGTCGCTGCCACAGCCGATTGCCGTTGCGGCAACTGCGAAAACGAAAGCGAGAACGAGTATCTTCTTCTTCGGAAACTCATAGATCAAAAAAGTGCATCACGAATATCGTGACGCAGTACTCCAACGAGAGGATTGGACCGGCGGTACGACCACTGAAGGCTTTCCCAACCGGGGCACAACTCCGGCGTAACCCAATTTCTTGAATCGCGCGGTGTGTCCTCATTTCAATAGATACTAAAGCCAGCGGGATTATTCCCCAAAAATTCGGCCCAAGTTCGGTGAAATGATTTAACTTACTAATTGAGTTCGAGTTATGGCAGAAAATTGAACCCGAAAATACGAAGATCGCACCGATCGCCGTGAAGCAAACACTGCATTTCTCGAATGACGGGAATAAAATCGAACGGAAGGGTTCGTATCTGTTAGACAATTTCAAGGATGCGTCGAATGGGGCCAGCCGGCACGGGCGTCCGTGAACTGATCGAAGCTCACTACGATTCGCTC
>JANLRE010000454.1:0-1840 GCA_031368205.1 Fimbriiglobus sp.
GGTACTGGGTCGCGTCCGCCCGCTTCCCGAGCGCGGCGTGGATCATCCCCGCGTGAAACAGGATCATCGCGTCGGGCGTTTTTCGCTTGAGTGCGACCTGAATCATCTGGGCGGCTTCTTGATGGCGGCCGTTCTTGTGCAGGCACCACGCGAGCGTGTCCACCGCGACGACGTTCTTCCGCGTCCGGTATTCCGCTTCGGCGAGTTCGAGTGCTTGCGGGAGGTTCTTGTCGTGGTCCGCCCAGTAGCGGGCCAGTTGACTATCACCGAGAACGCCGTTAGCCTGGTTCAACTTATGCGTCACGTCAACCAGGGATTCGTACTCCTTGGCCTTCTCCAACTGGCCCATGCTCCGGTAGCGGTCTTCGAGCGCGACGATGACATCGTGTTGCGGCGCGACGGCGAACGCTTTTTCCAGCGACGCGATCGCGCCCGGATTGTCCCCGCGTGCCGTTTTGATGCGCCCGTCCAACAGCAACAGGTGGTAGTTGTTCGGGGCTTTTTGCAGTGCGGTTGCCACTTGTTGTTCGGCGGGGAGAAGGGCGCCGATGTTAAAGTGCATCAGGGCCATTTGTGCGATGCACCACGCCGTGTTTTCCGTGTACCGTCCGCCGACTTCGACCGCTTTACGCATCAGCCACAGCGCTTGCTTGGTATCGCCCGTGACGAACAGCCATTGTGCGCCGCGACAATACGAGGCTTGATCGGGTCGAATGTCGAGCATTTTCTGGTAGCGGATGCCGGCGGTATCGTAGTTGCCAATTTCCATCTCGGCGTCACCGATCAACCCGTAGGGGTTGGGGTCGTCGGGGCGCTTGGCGATGGCCTGCTCCGCCCACTCGATGGAGGACTCGAACTGGTGCCGACTTCCCGCAACCCAGGCCATGCCGATGAGTCCGTCCTTGTCGCTCGGCGAATGACTCAGTGCGACGCGGTAGGCGCGTTCCGCGTGGGTGTAGTACGCGCTATCTGCGGTCTCGCGGGCTTTCTGCATCAACGCATCACCCAGTGCCGCCCACAGTGTGGAGTCCGACGGGCTTTTCTCAAGTCGGGCTGATAAGTTCGTCAACACTTTGTCCGCGTCGGCGGCTTTGCGACCACTCGGTAACCCAGCCAGAAAAGCTTGCGGGCTGATCGTCTCGGTTTGAACCCCTGACTGAACCAGAGGCTTGGAACTGTCCACGGCTTCTTGGGAGGATGACTTCGTCGTCCAGCCGATGAGGCCGACCAGCACCAAAACAACGGACACGCCCAGCGCGCCGCAAAGCCACGATGTACGAGACACGATCGCCACCTTGAATCGAAAGGAAGTTCAGTCGGGATTGAACCGCTACCCCGAAAGCTCTGCATTTCGGGGTAGCGGTCGGAATCATTCAGAAAGCGAACTAGTCTTGTTACTTTTTCGGCCCGGCGTGCGGGGTGCCGGAGTACGGGAAGACTTGGGGGTACAGCATGTCGTTGTTGGCAATGTTATCACCAACAACGGTGATCGCCGTGTAGTTCGGTCCGCTTGCGATCGCAGTCAGGGCAATGTCCACAACGTCATCACCAAACCGGCGGCCGTTCGGCCAGCCACCGGAAACGCCGGCCGTCGTGTCTCCGCCGATAAACCCGAGGCGACTAAACCCCGCCTGACCCGCGAGCTTGACCGGGCCGGTCTTCGTGTTCACCCGGATCACATCGGGGATGTAAATCGTGACCAAGTCGGTGCGATTGGTTGTGGCGAAGTTCGTGCTAAAAACGGCGTTCAGCAGCGTTGCGATTTCCGGCGTGCGGGCGTAATTCGCAAACTGGTTGTCAGCAGTTGGGCTGGTCAGGATGTAGCGGTCTTTGTCACGCA
>JANLRE010000208.1:0-1302 GCA_031368205.1 Fimbriiglobus sp.
CTTCTGGTAGCTGCCTATTCGATTCGATACTGAACACGAACATTCAGGGCATGACGCGACAGCCGGCGCCAAATCTGATGGTTGCGTGCTGCGGACAATCGGTACGCAATTCAAGTCGGCGATCCAACAACCCGGCCCTACTCATGGGCACTCTCAAAAACACTAGGATTGTCGATCGATCGCCAGGCAATATTGTGACTGGTAGAGTTTGTGTGGCGATGCATGTGCAATCACTCGTGCCGCCGATGAGCCGAACGGGTTGATTCGTGTAGTTATTGATCGTGACCGATTGTTCGAGAACTTGCCCCTGTTGGCCGTCGCCGAAGTCGATGTATTGCGGCGCACCCAGCGATTCGCCGCGAAGTTTGGCCAAGGCATTCGGCAAGGAACCGAACGCCAGCGTTCCGCCGACGGCCAGAATTACCAGCACTACCGCCGAACCACCGACCAAAGCCGTTCCACGAATTGCGATCGGGCGAATGCCGTCCGGATTCCAGGTGAACGCCGGGCGAGTGATGGCCAACAGCACCAGTGCCATCACGTCCACCGCGAAGGGGCTTTGCACAACAAATGCTGAAATTCGACGTAAGTCCTTTAGCGATCGACTTAAGTCCTTATTTCTGGCTTTGAAACCGATTCGTTGTGCAAAGCCACCGCGAAGGCGTGCCACGGGCTGGCTTTAATCACCCCGAAGCAGCCACAATCGGCCACGCCTTGCCAGCCGAGATAACCGCTGATACTAGCGAAGACCGCGAACGTGCCGACCGATAAGAACCAAAGAACGGGCCGACCAATGCCGACAATTAACGCGATGCCAAGCCCGAGTTCCCAAAGAACCGCGGCGAATTGCACACTCGGCGCCGCGAACCAACCGACCGACGGCAAAGCCGAAACACTATGCCCGTACAGCTTCAACCCTGCGGCGCCCAGCAACAACCCACCTAACGTGAGTTGCACGATACGCTGGACCAGTTCTGTCCGCAAGTAAAAAAACACGAATATCTCCGGCGATTGAACAGCCGTCCCGGTTGAGTTGTGATACTAATATTTACCCCCCCCGTCAGAATTACAAGGGCAAAACGGTAACTTTTACAAAGATTAGTTTTGCCGCTAAAATAAGGCGGGTGTCCCACTCGGGTTACGTCACCACGAGGTTGTCGCGGTGGATCAGTTCGACGTAGGGGGAAGCTCTGCCGAGGGCGGCGTGAATTTGCTCGGTCTTGAGTCCGGCGATGCGGGTGGCGTCGGCGGCAGGGTAGTTGCTCAGGCCCCTGGCGAACTCGTGGCCGGTGGCGTCGCACA
>JANLRE010000227.1:0-1120 GCA_031368205.1 Fimbriiglobus sp.
TGCCCTGGGGACCGGGCAACGATCGGGGTTTCGGACCTGTCTCGACCGTTCCATCCCGACGATGGCCACACGCATTGCCGTCCCTCCCCTCGTTCCCAGGGCCTGGCCCTGGGCTGACAGAACGTCCCTTTCAGGGCCGAAAACCAAACGGAAACTATCGCCCGAAAGTTTTGCCAGACCCATTGCGAAAAACAATTCTGCAATTCGTTGTTGACACCGCCTCGCCACCACGAGTAGTGTATTAGTTAACTGACACACTCAATCGGCTGGTGGTGGGTTATGCAATTTCATGTTCGACCCGATTCTTCGATCCCGATTTACGAACAGATCATTTCGCAAGTCATCTTCTCGATTGCGGCGGAAGATGTGGCCGTTGGCGAACTGATCCCGAGTGTGCGGGACTTGTCTCAGCAACTCATCGTGAACGCGAACACCGTGGGCCGGGCGTTTCAAGAATTGGAACGCATGGGCGTGCTGGAAACCCGGCGCGGGCTTGGCATGGCCGTCAGCGCGGACGGGCCAAAGCTTTGCCGGGAGCGTCGGAAAGAGAGTGTTCGGGAGCGAGTCCGCGACGCGGTTCGGGAAGCCGCTGCCGCCGGGCTGACCCCGGATGACCTCCATCAACTCGTTACCGATGAATGGCCACGCATTGCCGCAGGCCGTAATGGACATTCTAAGTCTAACCGTTGAATCACCCCTATCGGAGCTTAACCATGTCTGGCGAAGAAGCGATCGCAATGGACCGCATCGTGGTCCGGTATCGGGGCAAAGCGGCCCTGGACGGGTTCACCCTGAGCGTACCTAAAGGGGCGGTGTACGCGATGTTGGGGGACAACGGCGCGGGCAAGTCCACCTCCATGAAAGTGCTAACCGGGCAGGTTCGACCCGACCGGGGCACCGCCAAAATCCACGGCCTCGATTGCTGGGCCAAAGCCGCCGAGTTACGCCATCGGGTCGGGTATGTTCCGGATCGGCCCAAGCTGTACGACTGGATGAAAATCAGCGAAATCGGCTGGTTTGCGGCTGGTTTTTACAAAGCCGGGTTTCAGGCTCGTTTCGATGAATGGGTCGAACGGCTCCGCATTGACCCGACCAAGAAACTGAAAGACCTGTCGAAGGG
>JANLRE010000231.1:0-4699 GCA_031368205.1 Fimbriiglobus sp.
CGCCCTGGGCTGAGTGCTGCCAGGCTTTCAGCCTGAAGACAAAGAGTGCCAGTGCAGTGAACAAATTTTCCACCAACTCTCGTGACGCTTACACTCACTGGTTACGGATTGCAAATAATGCTTGACTCTTGCTCCCAAGCTTGCGAAAGTGTGGGTCTGCCGGTGATTGGTCGCGGTTCCTGCCTGCCTTCAGACTTAACGTTGCGTGGTCTGACAGTCCCTTTTCGGAGATGGTCATGTTTCGTCTCGACATTGGTTCGACGGGTCGTTACTGCGACGGCATCGGGCGGCGGAGTTTCTTGCAACTCGGCGTGGCCGGGATGGCGAGCGTTGGCTTGCCACAGATGCTTCGGGCGAAGGACGAGTCGGCGAAATCAACATCGCGCAAAAATACGTCCGTGATCCTGATTTGGCTGGACGGCGGGCCGGGGCACTTAGACACGTATGACATGAAGCCGGACGCGCCGGTCGAGTATCGCGGGATTTGGAAGCCGATCCGCACGCGGGTGCCGGGGTTTGACATCAGCGAACTCTTTCCGCGCCAGGCCCAGGTGACCGACAAGTTTTCGGTGGTGCGGTCGTTGTACCACAACACCGGGGATCACTTCGCGGGCGGCCACCGGATGTTGACGACGAAAGACATGGGCGTCAGCGGGGCGAACAATTCGCAGAAGTTTCCGGGCATCGGGGCGATCGTCAACCGCGAAGTGGGTGCCCGCCAACCGGGGATGCCGGGGTATCTGGCAATCCCCTACGCCAGCAGCATCGGGTTGAATCCGGGCTACTTTGGTGGGCATCTTTTGGGGAATCAACACAACCCGTTCGCAACCGGCGGTGACCCGAATTCACTCAGCTTCAAGGTGCAAAATCTGAACCTCGCCAACGGGCTGACGCTGAACAAGCTCGAAGAACGGCGGGCACTCGCCCAACACTTTGATGCGTCCCGTCGCAACCTGACACCGCTTGCCGAATCCGATGCGATGGACCGTTTCTCACGGGAGGCGTTCGACTTCGTCACCGGGGCCAATGCGCGGGTGGCCTTCGACCTGAGCAAGGAAGACCCCCGGCTCCGCGACCAGTACGGTCGCCACAGTTGGGGCCAATCGGTTTTGCTGGCAAGGCGTCTCGTGGAGGCCGGTTCGACGTTCGTCACGGTTCATTTCGGCGGTTGGGACCACCACTGGGATTTGAAGGCCGGCATGGAGAACTACTTGCCGAAAGTCGATAGTGCCGTCGCGTCTCTGTTCACCGATCTGGAAGATCGGGGATTGCTCGAAACCACGCTGGTCGTCCTGTGCGGCGAGTTTAGTCGCACGCCGAAGATGAACGACGGCGGCAACGGCGGCGCCGCGATGAGCAAGGGAACCCCAGGCCGCGACCACTGGGGCAACGCGATGTTCTGCCTCCTGGGCGGTGGCGGCGTGAAGGGCGGGCAAATCGTCGGTTCCACCGACCGCAACGGGACCGTTCCGAAGACCCGCGCCGTCACCCCGTCGAACATCCACTCGACGATTTACCACGTGCTGGGAATTGACCCGAAGTTGCAGTTGATGGACCCCAGCGGCCGGCCCGTCGCGGTCCTGGACGATCCGGAACCGATCAGCGAGTTGCTGTAATCCGCAATCCGGTTGTTGCGGGAGTTTTGTAGACACAACGGACGGACCAGTCACTCCCGCGACCGTGTGGTGCGTGACCCAACACGCGAATAACAGACCGACTCGCCGTCGTCCAAAAACGGCTTGGTGAACTGGCCCCCATCCTGCGGAGGATTGGGTGACGCCCTGGAGTCAGCGAAGCAACAACCGAAATCCCCGAGGGAGAAAAATCTCCGCCGGGCTTGACAGGGCCGTCCACAATAGGTCGTGGTCGAGGCTTTGCGCGGGCCGACACTCGACTACCACCGAACAAACGGCTGGTTTCATTCCGTTGATTGTCCCGTGTCGAGCCTAGCAAAGCCTCGACCACGACCTACAAAACCCATCAGTATCCTTTCCCAAAGTGATTGCTAAGGCTGCCCCACCACCGAGTACCACCATGCCAGTGCTTTACCTCACGGAGACGGACGTTCGGCAAGTCCTGACGATGGACGTGGCGTTGCCGGTCGTTGAATCGGCGTTGCGGAAAATCTCGCTCGATGAAGCGGTGAACAACCCCCGCCAACGCTGCCAAACCGATCAGGTGATGCTTCACGTTTTGCCGGCCGCTGCGAAGACGATGAACGCGATTGGCTACAAGTCTTATACCACCGGGAAGTTTGACGCCCAGTTTCAGGTGACGCTGTTCGACCCGAAATTTGGCGGGATGATTGCCATTCTTCAAGCCGACTACCTCGGGCAAATCCGAACGGGTGCCGCAAGCGGGGTGGCGACGAAAAAGCTCGCCCGGCAAGACTCCACAACGCTCGGGCTGTTCGGCACCGGCAAGCAGGCCCGCACGCAATTGCTGGCCGTCAGCAAAGTGCGCAAGTTGACCAAGGTGTACGTTTACTCCCGAGATGCGGACCGGCGTATGGCATTTGCAGCCGAGATGAGCAGCGAGTGTCACGTGGATGTCATTGCCGTGGCAACGCCTCAGGAAGCAGCACAGAATTTGGACATCATCTGCACCGTCACGGCGAGCCGCGAACCCGTCTTGCTCGGTGAATGGGTTGCTCCCGGAACCCACCTGAACATTGCCGGGTCGAACTTCCTGGCGAAGGCCGAGGTGGATGCCGAAGTCTTCCGCCGAACCAGTCTCATCACTGTTGATAGCAAAGAGCAAGCCCGCACCGAGGCCGGTGATTTCGTCGCCGCCATGAACGAACACGTCTTCACGTGGTCAGATGTGGTGGAACTGCCCCACGTTCTTGTGGGTCGATACCCAGGACGGGCGTCACCCCAGGACGTGACGTTGTTCAAATCCCTCGGCATCGGCATTGAGGATGTTGCCATTGCCGCCAAGGTGTACGAACTCGCCAAGGAGCGCGGCATCGGTCGGGAACTGGACATTTAATACCCCGAAGCACGACCGTCCAATCGCTTGTCGGCAACGCCGGTGAACTGCCCCGACTTGGGGTCAACCAGGATGGTGTGCGCATCCCCTTGGCGTGCCTTCGTGACCGCGTGCCCCATTGCTTTGAGTTTGGCAGACACGTCGTCGAAGTCTGGTGACTCTTCGAGGCTGATCCGATCCGGGAACCACTGATGATGGTGTCGTGGCGCGTCCACAGCAGCACGGCCGTCCAGCTTGTAATCGACGACGTTCACGACCACACACAACACGGTGTTGATAATCGTTCGCCCGCCGGGACTGCCGGTGACGAGGACGGGTTTGCCGTCTTTGACGATGATTGTGGGGCACATCGAACTCAGCATTCGCTTGCCGCCCGCAACCTGGTTCGGCTTGGTCCCGATGCCGCCGGCGCGGTCCGTGATTCCGGGCCGGTGATTGAAGTCGGTCATCTCGTTGTTGAGGATGAACCCCGCTCCGCGAACCACGATGCGGGAGCCGTAGGAATTCTCTAGCGTGTAGGTGTTCGAGACGGCCATGCCTTGCCCGTCAATCACGCTGAAGTGCGTGGTCTGGTTGCTTTCGGGTGACAACGGGATGTCACCGGCGAGGGTTTCGCTCTTCGTGGCTTTTGTCAGGTCGATCGTGGCCGCGAGTTTCTTGGCGTGGTCTTTCGTGGTGATGTGTCCGGGGACTTTCGTGAAGTCGGCATCACCAAGGAACTCCGCCCGGTCGCGGTAGGCGCGCCGCATGGCTTCGCTCATCAGGTGAATCGTTTCGGCGGAGTGGCGTGGGTGCTTGGCGATGTCGAAATTTTCGAGGATGTTCAACATCGCAATCAAAGTGGTGCCGCCCGAGGAAGGTGGCGGGGCGACAAACACATCGTGCCCGCGATAGGTGCCCCGAAGCGGCTTGCGTTCTTTCGCTTGGTAGGCAGCCAAGTCTTGCTTGGTGATGAGGCCGCCGCCGAGTGTCATCTCGTTGTCAAACTTGTCGGCGAGGTCGCCGGTGTAGAACGCGGTTGCCCCCTGTTCCGCAATCGAACGCAGCGTTTTCCCGAGGTCGGCGAGCACGAGTTTGTCCCCCGCGCGCCACAGTTGCTTCCCCCCATCTTTGCCATAAACGCGGCGGAACTCTGCGTTCTTGGTTTTGCGATCGGCAAGGATCGTGTTCAATCCTTTGGCTAGAACCCCGTTCACCACAAAGCCATCTTCAGCGAGTTTTACGGCCGGCAGCACGACATCTTTCCACGGCAATTTTCCGAACTTCTTGTGGGCCATTTCCAGGCCACGCACCGTGCCCGGCACCCCGACAACGTCATGCCCGGTGTAGTGAATCGTCGCGGCGAACATGTCGGCAGTGGCCGCAAGCGGGGCGGTTTCCCGATAGTCGATCAGCGTCGGTTCGCGGTCCCCACCGGGCCACACCAGCATGAACCCGCCGCCGCCGATATTGCCCGCTTCCGGCCATGTCACGGCTTGCGCGAACGCCACGGCCACCGACGCATCCACGGCGTTGCCGCCTTGCTTCAAAATGCTCACGCCAACATCTGCGGCGAGCGGCGACACGCACACAACCATGCCGTTCTTCGCCGGCACGGATTGCGCCGATACGGGAGAAGTCCACACGAGGAATGGGAAGAGAACCAACAACACACAACGCATGACCACGCCTCCGGAGGGGTAAGTTCCCGACAGTTTAACACAGTGTT
>JANLRE010000234.1:0-1098 GCA_031368205.1 Fimbriiglobus sp.
GCGAGGTTCATGAGGATCAGGGCGACAGCCGCGAAGTGCCATTGTGTGCCGGGTGTGCGACGTGCCGTGAGCCAAGCAAACCCGATCGGCCACAGGAACCACAGTGGCGCCGTGGGCCACAGGCCGACGGTGTCGTCGAACAGGATATTTCGCAAGCCTTGAAGCGGCGGTTCGGTGAACCGGGACGTGTGGTTCGCAAGACCGATGACGCCATTTTCGACGAGCAGTTGCCGCTCGTACCCGGTGACCCACGGCGCGCCGTATTGCCACGTGTTGAACGCTAAACCCGGTGCCAACCCGATGACACCGCCGATGCCGACCCACAATATTGTGTGCCAACGACGGTCCGCAGTCAGCACCATCAACACGGGAATCGGCACCACGAGAAGTGCTACGTACAGCTTGGAACTGACCGCCAACCCCGCGAGGATGCCCGCCAAGCCGGGCCGATTTCGTTGTGCTGCCAACAGGCAACCCACCAGCAACACGCACAAAAACAAGTCCGGGGAGAAGTTAAACGCGAACCGAATCAGCGGGGTTGTGACGAGTGCCAACAGGGTGACACACCGGGCTACCGCGCCGCCACCCGCGAGTTGGGCCATGCCGACGAGCAATAAATTCAGCACGAGCAAATTAAACAGCAAGCAGCCCGGTTTGCCGAAGACCGTGTAGAACGGCAACACCGCGGCCGACAACACCGGCGACTGCTTCAACGTGAGGTACTGTTGACTCGCCAACGCAAATTCGCCGCCGTGGTCGCCCTCGAGCGCCGGGAGTGCGTCCTGAAGCGTGCCGCCATCCGGAAAGCACTGGTTCAGCAAATCCAGGTCGCCGTCACGCAACAACGAGTCGGCTGCCGCCACATAAAACCCGGAGTCGCCGTACAGGTAACCGTCGGGGTTCCCGTTCCACGCCGGCACAATGACGCAAAGTTCCGCGCCAACGGCGATGAAGAGAAACGGCAGCCAACCGAATCGGCACGCGAATTTCATGGAGTGGTACACAAGTCGTAATGGCAACCGAATTCACCCGATCGAACAATAGCACAAACCGGGTGTGCCTTTGGATTTTGGCGAACCGGCTGCGTAAGCTGCTGGG
>JANLRE010000235.1:0-11358 GCA_031368205.1 Fimbriiglobus sp.
GCTTCCAACGCGGGATCAGTTGGTTCGCCACCAAGAGATCGATCATCAACGACGCCCTGCGAGCCTACCTCGCCAAACCCTTCATCCTGCTCCCAAACATCGCAACTGCGTAACATCTAACAGACTACGAAACCATCCAAATTGATGAAAGTAACGAGAAGCGACAGTAGAAGTAAAAGGACATACTTCATAAGATTCCTTGGGCTTGGCAATTCCAATTCGTGTAACTCACCCAAACACGATACCACTACACGCCCATCCGGTGCGATACGAAGCGGCTGGTGTTTTAGGTGATGATCGTGTCATCTTCTACGCCGACAAGTCGATCTATCCAATCGCGTATTCGGAATGGTATGCTAACTTTTATGCTACGACCAATGTGCCGGGTTCTGGCGTGACTGTTATTGACCTAGTCAGCACCGTCAGCAAGACGCTCAACTGGGTGCGAAGCAACGACGACCCGCTGAAGGACGCTGGCCCTGTTTGGAACAGTAATGTCGATTGGCAATAACCGGAGACGACAATAACATCCCTTGTTACGGTTGCGTTGGTGATTGCCGGTCTGAAGGCGGGGGTTCCTTCACTACCGCCGATGTCATACGAGTTCGTCCTGAGAGTCAACCGTCTCGTCGAGTTCAGCCGCCCCGATTACTCAACGTTGGTGGGCCGGTTGGACGCGGGTGGCGAGTTCACTCTCTCGTACACGCTGCCGGGCGTACCGCCGGAGTTGATTTTTAAGGACTTTGCCTTGTATCGCTTTGGAAATGGCAGCCCCAGCCCGGTTAGGCTCGGAGTCAACGAACTGAATCCCCAGCCGGTTTACGAACTCCGCAGCGGGGTGTTGATACCGGGCACGATGGTTGTCAACGGCCCCTTCGTTCCCACCGTCGGGGGGGCCATCATCCGGTTCGCCGATTACAAGTATTCTCCAACGACGCCAAAGATCTGGAACTTGCCCGGCTACTTCCGCGCCGTCATCCCCGGCCAGCCGCCAGTGGGTCCGGAGGAGCCTATCCGGATCCCGAATCCGCCTTGGTTTCCTAAATCCTCGACTGTGCCGCCTGTCCCAAAACGATAGATTCTGCCTGTCCAGGGCGGATGAGAGTTACAAATCTCAAGTACAATTTCAGCCAATCCCACCGACCCACGCTCATCACATGAGCGGTTTTCATCGTTCACGAAACCAAGCTGAAGAACAGTGGTAGCGTAAGAGTGTCTGTCTGCTGCGGAGTGATTCAAATTACGAACCCGGAGCCAAGTACGGAAGACGAACTCGCGGTGCGCTGTTGAGTCCGCCCGCCATTTCCGCGACAATACCGCCAGGAGGGTTGAGCCATGATTAATACGCTGCCTGCGGTCAGTTGGAAGTCGGTCGCGGATCTGTTGCACGATTTAGGCGACATTCCCAGCGAACGAGTTCGCATGGACCCGCAACCCGGTCGCGTGACGTTCGACGAACTCGTCGCCGCGAACGAAACCCGTACCGGGCAGGTGTGCGAATGGGTCGATGGGACACTTGTGGAGAAAGCGACGGGCTGGTTTGAATCGTTCATCGCAATGAATCTGATCGGGTGCTTTTATGGCTATCTCGAAACCCACCCAATCGGACTGTTGTTAGGCCCAGATGCGGTGCTGCGAATCCTGCCCAAGGTCGGGCGGGCGGCGGACGTGGCATTTGTGTCGCTGGCCAAGTTCCCGAACGGCGTGTTGCCGATTCATGAAAAGATACCGGCACTCGTTCCGGACCTTGTTGTGGAAGTGCTGAGCGAGTCGAACACCAAAGCCGAGATGCGGCGGAAGCGTGACGAATACTTCCGCGCCGGTGTGCTGATCGTGTGGGAAATCGACCCCGAGACCCGCACTGCCAACGTGGACACCGCACCAGAAGTGTTCACGACGATCGACGAAGCAGGCACGTTGGATGGCGGCACGGTGATGCCGGGGTTTCAAGTCCCGCTACGGCAACTGTTCACGATTCCGGGGCAGCCGGTCGTGTGATTTTCTCCCTCTCCTGAACAAGGATCTCTCCCATGCGAATTGTGCGATGCGTGTTGTCACTCGTGGTACTGGCGGGGTGCGTAGCCCCGGCGTTCGGGCAAGCGGCGGACGTGGCGAAGCTGGGTGCGATTGCACCGCGAATGCAGCAGTTCGTTGACAGCAACGAACTCTCGGGAGCGGTCACGCTGGTGGGCCGCAAGGATGGTGTGGTGCATCATGAAGCCGTCGGTTCGCTCGATCTGGCATCGAAGGCGGCGATGCCCAAGGACGCCCTCTTCCGCATCGCCTCCATGACGAAGCCGGTCACCGCGATGGCGATCATGATCCTGGCGGACGAGGGCAAGTTGTCCCCCGAAGACCCGGTGGAAAAGTACCTGCCGGAGTTCAAAGGGCAGATGCTCATCGGCACGCAGAACAAGGAGTCGATGGCACTGAAATCGCCGAAGCGACCGATCACCCTCCGCGATTTATTAACGCACACATCCGGCTTGCCGGGCGGCTACCCGGCGGGGTTGGGCAACGTTTACGGCAAGCGCGACCGCACGTTGAACGAAACGACGCTGGTGATCTCGCAACGCCCGCTGGAGTTCGAGCCGGGCACGAAGTGGTCCTACTGCAACGCCGGGATTGACGTGCTCGGGCGCATCGTCGAAGTGGTGTCTGGCATGGGCTACGAGATGTTCCTGCAAACGCGAATTTTCGACCCGCTCGGCATGAAGAGCACGACCTTCTACCCGCACGGCGCGCAGCTCAAGAAGCTAGCGACAACCTACGGTCTCACGGACGGCAAACTCGTCCCCGCCGCACCCGGTTTTCTGGACCCCACGCCGAAGGCCAAGCACCCGATCCCCGCAGGCGGGCTTTGCTCCACGGCCGAAGATTTGGCGAAGCTCTACCGCTGTTTGCTCAACCACGGCGAACTCAACGGCAAGCGGATCATCAGCGAAAAATCGCTGGAAACGATGACGAAAACGCAAACCGGCGACATCAAGACCGGGTTCGTGGACGGCATGAGCTTCGGGTTCGGCTTCGCCGTCGTGAAGGTACCCAAAGATGTGACCGGCATGTTGTCCCCCGGCACCTACGGCCACGGCGGCGCGTTCGGCACCCAAGGTTGGATCGACCCCAAGCAAGACCTCTTCCTGATCCTCCTCATCGCCCGAACCGGCCTCCCCAACGGCGACGCCTCCGTCTACCGCAAGACCTTCCAAGAACTCGCGGTGGGTGCGATCAAGTAACGAAAGATTGGGGTGACATGGACTTTGAACTGGAACTACTCGCATGTTTTGGGGTCGAGCCGCAACTGCAATACGCGGATAGCCCGTGGCTCTACAACGATGCCGTGTATCTGATCGACATAGACGGTCTATCCGTATCGTTTGCCATCACACCAAGCCGCCCCCATGTGCGTGTCATCGTTCGCCGAGGCGAGCAACGGTTGTTCGAGTTCAATGCGAGGAGCGTGGCCGAGGTGCGGGTTATTGACGAACGGGGCGTTGACGCAGTCGAGATCGTGCTATCGGAAGAATCATGGTTGCGAATCACCCTGCGGCCAGCATTTGAAATTACGCAGGGCTTCGGGGTTCCGATACCACCTCGATAACACTTTTCTTGAGTCGGCGAGTGTTAACCGTCCGAGGATGCACAACGAGGACACTGTGCAGGATGTTGCGATCGAAGTCGTCATCAACATCATCACATCTTGAATGGAAATGTCACGCGAAGAGTGGCCCGTCTGGAATCGGCACGCGGTCGGGTTCATATGATTGGGAATAGGGGAATGCGAACCGTTCCCCGTCTTCCCGTGATTGTTTCCGGAGCGCGTTTCATGGCCGACGTTCGTGACGTTCAACTGCTCATCATCGGTGGCGGGCCGGGTGGGTATCCGGCGGCGATGCACGCGGCGGATCATGGTATCCAAACTTTGCTTGTGGACGAGGACGCCAAGCTCGGGGGCGTTTGCCTGAACCGGGGTTGCATTCCGTCGAAGGCGTTGTTGCACGTCGCCAAGATCATCCGCGAAGCCCACGAGTCTGCCGCGATCGGCCTGAGTTTCGGCGAGCCGAAATTGGACCTGCCGAAGTTGCGCGAATTCGTCCAAGGCAAAGTCGTCAACAAGCTCACCGGCGGGATCAAGCAGTTGTGCAATGCACGCGGGGTGGACGTTCTCAAAGGCCACGCCAGTTTTGTCGATGCCAACACCGTGACCGTCACGGACGGCGATAATGTGACACAAGTGAAGTTCAAAAATTGCATCATCGCCAGCGGTTCGGTACCCGCGATGCCGAAGCCGTGGCAACTTGGTGATGACCGCATCATGGACAGCACCGGCGCGCTGTTAATGCCGGACGTGCCGAAGAAACTGCTCGTCATTGGCGGCGGGTACATCGGCCTGGAAATCGGCACGATCTACGCCGCGATGGGGTCCAAAGTCACCGTCGTGGAATTCACCGACGGCCTGCTACCGCTCGCGGACCGTGACCTTGTCGCACCACTGGAAAAGAAACTGCGGGCGGAGTTTGAAGCGATTCATTTGAACACGAAAGTCGCGTCGTTGGCCGCCACGAAAGAGGGCATTGTTGCTACGCTCGAAGGCAAGGACGTGCCCACTTCGATTACCTTCGACCGCGTTCTGGTCAGCGTCGGGCGCCGTCCCAACAGCGCGGGTTTGGCCCTGGAAAAAGCAGGGCTGAAGACCGACGAACGCGGCTTCATTCCGGTGGATAAACAACGCCGCACCGCCGTGCCGCACATCCAAGCCATCGGTGATGTGGCCGGCGAACCGGGACTCGCACACAAAGCCACCGCCGAAGCGCGGGTGGCAATCGAAGTGCTACTCGGCGAGCCGTCCGAGTGGTCGCCACGCGGCATCCCCGCCGTGATTTTCACCGACCCGGAAATTGCGTGGGTCGGCGTCACGGAGAAGGAAGCTAAGGAGCAAAGCATCGCGCACGACGTGCTGAAGTTCCCGTGGGCCGCGTCCGGGCGGGCCGTCGCACTCAACATTACCAATGGCCTCACCAAGATGCTCGTCGATCCCGAATCGAAGCGCGTCCTCGGCGTCGGCATCGTCGGCACCGGCGCGGGCGAGATGATTTCCGAATCCGTGCTAGCCATCGAAATGGGCGCCGTCGCACGGGACATCATGGAGACAATCCACCCGCACCCGACGCTAAGCGAGACCGTCATGGAAGCATCAGAAATGGCCTACGGCAGCGCCACCCACATCGCCGCGAAGAAGAAAGTGGCGCGGTGAACCGGGCGAACGATTTTTCATGACGAGGAGTCGTTGCGACTTTCCCAACGACTTGCCATCGCTTCTAGTCGCGTGACCACTGCTTCCCAGCGCGTCAGCAATTCGGCGTCTCGACGCTGCATCGCTTCGGATTTCAGTTGCATCTCCTCAGACCACTTTTGCTGTTCCTCGGATTTCAGTTGCTGTACTTCGGTGCGCGATAAAATACCAGTAACATGTGAGCGGCGCTTATCATCTCGCCGAAGCGTCCAAATCATTATGAACCCGACAAGGATCGCAACAGCGCTGACGTAGATCCAGATTACTGCGGGCACAGGTTGTTCTCACAGACAGTGTTAATTCCCACTTAGCCTCTTGCGGACCATACTACTTGTTCTGTACCCAGTACAAATGGGTTTGCCACCGGATTTTGACATTCCCGGCGAACCGGCGACGTGAGTCGCCTGAGTAAAAACCGACCCCTTGCTTGTGGCGAACCACCCAGCAGCTTACGCAGCCGGTTCGCCGGGAGTGGGTAACCCACGCCCAGAATTAGCGGTTCATGCTGCTGAGGATTTCGAGCGAGAGGCGGTCGAAGGTGGTTTCGTCGAAGCCGCCTTTCCCATTACGTACTTCAGACGATGTGGTCATATTCGGCGTGCGTACCGATCCAAAACCAGATTGGTCCGTCATCCCCGTCAACAGCTAACGCTCGGTAACCGATCCCGACCCGCACTGACCACAACTGTCCGACCCTCTTGAAGTGCAATGAGGGGTGACGTGGGTCGGCTTGAAGCAGTTGATACTTGGAATCGGCCAACCGTTGTACGGCTTCAGGCAAGAGTTGGTAACTATCCCAGAAGTCGGCGGTGGTGTGGTGGTTCATAGCGGCCGGGTCCGGCCTGCCCGATGCTCGGCCAATGCGCGTTCGGCCAGCACGTTCAGCCGACCGGCTCGTTCGTCTTGCTCGATTTGGTTGTCCCACTCGGCTTCAGACTGTTCATCCAGCCATGCCCGAATGCGGGCGACTTCCTCGGGTGGCAGTGTTGCAATCGCGGCGGTGATGGCCTCGACGGTACTCATCCGAAATCCTCGGTGGGGGCGATGTAAAACAGCTATATGGTAGCACGGTATAGTTCTACTTGTCCTGTACTCAGTACAAATGGGTGTGCCACCGGATTTTGGCATTCCCGGCGAACCGGCGACGTGAGTCGCCTGGGTAAGAACCGACCCCTTGCTTGTGGCGAACCACCCGGCAGCTTACGCAGCCGGTTCGCCGGGAGTGGGTAACCCACGCCCACGATTAGCGGTTCATGCTGCTGAGGATTTCGAGGGAGAGGCGGTCGAAGGTGGTTTCGTCGAACCCGCCTTTGTCGCCGCCGCAGAATTCGGCGACTTGGGCGAGCACGATGCGGTGCAGTTCGGGCAGTGGGATTTGGTTCAGGTCGTAGACGCCGGCGCCGGCGAACTTCATGATGATGCGTTCGGTGACGCGCTGCCGGACTTTGGCGAAGGGGTCCGCGCTGCCCATTCCGGTTTGCGACGGTGGCCCGGACGCCGCAGGCGGTGGCCCAATTCCGGGCATCCCCGATTGTGACATTGACGCTGAAGTTCGCGTCGTCGTCGGGGTATTAAACGAGACGACGCCCGATTCCGTCGGGCGTGGTGCGGGGGCGAGGACGACGCCACTTTTCACGGTACGGGGTGGCGTCGGCGCAGTGCCGGGGCGGGTGGTATTCAATAAGTTCGTGGAACTCTTCGGGACGGGACTTTGCATGGTCGCGCCCGGACTTGGCGCGGGGGTGTTGACCGTCATCCCGCGTTGGAACAAAACTTGGGGCGAATGCTCCATAATCTCGGGTGGCAGAATCGCAACGACCCGGAAGCCGTTGGGCAAGCGCACATCTAACGCGGCGATCGGGTCGGGGCCGGGCGCCAGCGATTCGCCGATTTCGGCCCAGCGTGCCAGTGCCGCGCGAAACTGTTCCACGTCCCGAAATCGTGCGCTCATCGGCAACCACGAGTCGTTCTTGCGGCCAATGACTTGAGTGGGTGCCACGATCAGGATTTCCTTGACGGCGTCGTCCCGAAAAATCTCTTCCAACGGCCCGAACCCGATCGACTCGGCCAGAACATCTTCGATCAAGCGGTCCCGGTCGGAGCGGCTCAGTGTTGCGGTTTCTTGGTCGAAGAATTGTTCGAGGGCGCGTTTCGCTTCGGCACGAAGAATCGACAGCGGTTTATGCCGGGAGCGGGAAAGATCAATGCGGTCCGCGAGCCGGGCGTGGGCCTTTTTCCGCAATTCCGCTGGCGCTGCAGTCGGGCGGGCGCTCGCTGTTGGGGCGGGAATCGTCGAGGATAATACTGGTGCAGCCGGGTTCATCGGGGCAACTCGTCGGGCAAGTCCGGTTCCACTTCCATCCGACGGGAAGCCTAGTACGGGAATTGCCGCGTTGCGCTGGCCTAGGCCAGCAATTTCCGATTCTCCTGTTCGGCGATCACAGCAACAGCCCGGCCACGGCGGCGTTTAGGAGTGTGGCCATGAAGCCGATGAAGAGCGCTCGCATGCCGAGTCGGGCTAGGTCGGCCCTTCGGCCTTCGGCCATTGCGCCGATGCCGCCGAGTTGAATCCCGACCGATGCGAAGTTTGCAAACCCGGTCAGGGCATACGCCGCCAGCGTTCGAGAGCGGATGCTTAAGTCCGCGTACTCCGGCGATTTCGTCATTGACAGGAACGCAACGTGTTCGTTCAACACGAGCTTCACCCCGAGTAAACTGCCGACCTTGCCGCACTCGTCGGGCTGCACGCCAATCAGGAACGCGACCGGACGGAACACCCAACCGAGCAGGTATTCCATCGTCAGGTTGTCCGGCCACCAGTTCAGCGTGTCTTCGGAGAATCCGCTCCACATCAAGAGCGGTTTGATGCTGCCGAGTAGCGAGTTCATCAGGGCGACGAGGGCGATGAACGCGATCAACATGGCGGCGACGTTCAACGCGAGTTTTAGCCCATCGGTCGTGCCGGCGGCAATCGCGTCGATCGGGTTGACGTGCTTTTTCTCCACTACAATTGTGGCGTTGCCGAGCGTTTCGGGCACTTCGGTTTCGGGCAGCAACAGCTTCGACAAGTACAGGCTACACGGGCACGCCATGACCACGGTGGCGAGAATCGCGGCAGCGGCAGCTTCGGGGGATGTGTAACTCGACATGTACCCGATGTAGACCGCCATCATGCCCCCGGAGACGTGCGCCATGCCGCTGGCCATCATGGCAAGCAGTTCGGACTGCGTCATGCGGGCGACGAACGGCTTCACGATGAGCGGCGCTTCGGTCTGCCCCATGAACACGTTCGCGGAGACCGACAGCGTTTCGGCGCCACTGGTCCGCATCAAAAACATCATCACCCGAGAGAAGATTCTCACGATGAACTGCAACACGCCGAAGTAGTACAAGAGGCTGAACAGTGCCGACACGAAGATGATCGGCGGGAGCACGACGAACGCGAACGGGAATTGGAAATCCTTCCCAAACACCTTCACCTGGTCGCCGGGGTTGGCGATGTTCCCGAAGACGAACTGCCCGCCCTTGCTGGAAAATTCGAGCAGTTTGTTCACCCCTTTGCCGACCCAGTTCAACACCCCTTGCACGTCGGTTGACTGCGTCACCGCGACTGCCAAGGCAAATTGCAACGCGATTCCGAAGCCGAGGGTGCGCAGACTGACGGCCCGCAAGTTCGACGAACACGCCGCCACCAACCCGATGAAGCAGACCACCCCACACGCGGCCTGCCCCCGTGTGCCCAGGGCTTCGTGATTCAGATACGCGACGGACACGATCGTTGCGATCGCCACCGCAATCAGGATTCGCCAGGAACGCGGGGTGGCTGAGGAAACGGACGACGGATGAGTCATGGTGGCCGCAACGTTAAGGGCGGAGAAGGGATTTGAGTAGAGCGTATGAAAACGACGCCTCGATGCTAGCATTTTGTGTCGTCAGGCCGACGGCCTGGGTCCACGCGCAAAAACAAACGCAGACTGAAAGTCTGGGAGCCATTGCGTTGCGATCGGGTGGCGAATCAAACTCGTCGTGCGAAGAACAGGCCCAATGTCGAGTCGGCATGGAATTCTTGGAGTTCGACCTGGAACCCTTGTTCGGTCAGGTACCGGCAGAGCGTGTTGCGGTCGAATCGGTCAACTCCGGGCACGCGGGACTGGTCCGTGATGGCGGGCAAGCCTTCGTGGAATTCACCATAAATCGCATCGACTAAGTGAAGCTTTTGGCTCGTCATCAGGATGGGGTATTCACTGCCCTCACAGTCCACTTTGAGGAGTCGAATCTTCGTCGCGCCGGTGCTGGCGAGGAGTTCTGTAATGACTGCATCGAGTTGGACCGTTTCGATCGTGGGCGGGCCGACGCTACCCAGCACGTTACCGCCGCCGGTATTCACGGCGCCTGATGCGTACTCGTAGGACAACCCCGGAACGATTTTGTCGGAGCGCCACACGGCTTTCTGGTGGACCATCGCCCGGTTCCCGAAGCGGGCCAAGTTGAGTCGGGCCAGTTCCGCATTCGCCGGGTACGGTTCATACGCATCGACCCGTCTGGCACCCCGGCGTAAGCAGGCGAACGCAAAGCTGCCGATGTGCGCGCCGATGTCGATAATCACGTCCGTCGGGTCGAAGGACTCCGGCAGTTGGTACTCGTTGTTGCGGTTGACCTGGAGCCAGATGCCTTGGTCGAACGTCCCGGTTCGGAAGTGCGGCGGTTCCACATCGGTCAGCAACGTGTCGTGCCGGTGTTCCAGTTGTGCGATTTCGTACCGCAAGTCGCAGACAAGCCGCGTCACGGCATCGAACGCGCCCACCACTTCGATGTTGAACCGCTTCTGTCGCGCCGTGAACACCAACCCGAGAGTAGACCGGACACGAGACCACAAGCGGGCACAAGGGTCACGCTGTCACCCACGGACCGCTCACCCGAACCCAACGTGCTCAGGCGTTTCGCGGTCAGGATCTTTTCCAGGAGCGATTGCATATCACGCACGCTAATTTCTTGTATGGTCATCACACTCACTCGTCATCACGAAAGTGATGGTCCGGACACGTGGCGTTCAGGAATCACGCGGTCAGTAATAATCGTCAAAGTCCAACTGATAAACCATTACCCGTGTCAAAACACGAATAAACCCCAGCAACCGATTCGGAACATCCGGCACAATCGGTCAAGTCCGCCATCTCGGTTGGTCGATTGAATCCGACGTGAGATACTTCTTGGCACTGATTCCGTTACTGGTGGCTGGGTGTGCGGATGCGAAGTTGTTTCGCGCGCCGCCGGCGCCACTTGACACGCAAATCGGTTACACCACGGGTGCCCTTCTCGGCGAACCGGCGTACCGGCTCGGGTGTGCGGACGTGCTGGAAGTCGCATTTGCGGATCGGCCCGAGTGGGATTGCACGGCGTCCGTGGGGCTGGATGGTCGGCTGCCATTGGGGGACGCGGGAGCGCCGGTCGTGGAAGGTGTCACGGTGGCAGATGTTCGCACTGCGATTGCCAAGCTCAGCAATCGGGAGCCGGATCGGGTCACGGTTCGGCTGGTGGATGTCCGGGCGGGGCGGATTTATCTTTCGGGTCCGGAGAACAACCGCCAACGGGTCGTACCGTTCCGTGGGCCGGAACCCGTCGTCGAATTCTTGTGGCGGGCCGGTGCCGTGAAACAAGGCTGCTCTGCGTTGCATGATGTCTACGTCATCCGACCGAACGTGGCGAACGGGTCTCAACCCGAGACGTTTCACGTGGACATCGAAGCCATTGTCCGGGATGCCGATCACCGATCGAATGTGATTCTTCAGCCCTCGGATCAAGTCTACGTCGGCGAAACACGGCGTTCGAGCTTCTCCCGTCTGTTGCCCGATTGGGCGAAGCCGTTTTATCGCAAGCTCGTGGGTCTGTTGCCACCGGACGGCTGGCCGTGGGCGAAATAACCCTAAGAGACCATACGGTAAAGAATCATGCGGCGAGCCTAGGATTTTGAGCGTTTGAGGCACCGCCTGAACCGGGGGTCATACTCATATTTGTCAGCCGTCTCAACATTAACCTGACACTCGATATATACACTTGCGACTCAC
>JANLRE010000262.1:0-4520 GCA_031368205.1 Fimbriiglobus sp.
CCGTTCGTTGGACCGCCCACGCCTCCATAATAAGATCAGCCATATGCCAGATGTTAGTCAGGGTGAAGTTGCAGTTGACTGTTCAACAACTTCACCCTGATAGGGTGGTACGCGGTAGCTATTTAGTTTGTGTATTTAAACAGAATACACGCCATTTCCTTACCAATTCGATTCGAGATAAAATGCGATACCTCATCTGTTGTTTTCTATTTGCATGTATATTTCCAACCGTAGGGTGCGAAGAGGACAAAAAAGTGAACATATCTCCTGTCAAGCAGTTTGCACTTGACGACACTGACCCTTTTCAACGGGTGATGACATCAACTCCGGATGGAGTGATCGCGATCGGATCGCATGGTAAAGTCCACGTCGGGTGTGTCAATAGCAAGGAGTTTCGAGTTCTGGACGGGTTTAATTCGACAGTTAACCGCATCGCACTGAATGCAAATGGGACTCGTGTTGGCGTGTGTGCGGGACCGGAGGCAATCGTTTGGGATATAAAATCCGGCAAAGAAGTAGCGAGGCATAAACTACCTACGAAACAGTATTGGTATGAAGGAATCCAATTCCGCGCGGATGACGAAAGTGCCTATTTGTTAACCCATTACGACGGGGTATTGCTTGACTGGAACTTTGCTAAAAACGAAGTTAATCCGGTATTCAACCTCGCCAACAGTCAGACTTTTCCTGAAGAATGGCGTGGTAGGGTTATCCACGCGAGTGGGTTACTTGTCAAGAACGATACAACAGCACTTATATTTAGAGCACCTGGCATTGTTGAGTACAACTTAAAAACAAATACTGAGCGGTTTATCAAATTTAACAAACCGCTGAGTGTCGCTGCATTAGCGATTTCACCAGACCAAAAATCAATCGCGGTCAATACTGGCAATACTTTAATTAGTATTTACGATTTTGAAACATGGCAATTAAAATTTACGTTTGCATTCCCTGCAATTCATGAAAACAAAGAATCGCCATCATTTGAACAAGTGGCATATACTCACGACGGTAAATATTTGGTGGCTGTCGGTTCGACGGGCGCGGTTCGGCCAAGTTATGTCGGCGTATTTAAGGCTACTAACGGTGACTTTATCGGCGCCTTTCAGTCCCATGAAAAGCACGCAAAATCACTGATTATGACACCGGACGATAAATTCATTGTCACTGCTGGAAGAGACGGAGCGAAATTCTGGCAACTCGACGACATCCTTCGGAAATTCGACAAAAAATAGCTACTTTCCGCCCAGTGAAATAGACATTGGGCACATCTGATATTCATTCTGGCCCTGGCCAATCGCAGACGCCCTGCGCATACCGAACGGAGTCACACACCACGTTGTCACCACGCGAGTTTGTACCGATGGCCCACGACCTCACCCCGGCGGACCCGATGCCGGTTTTGGATTTGTTGAATGCGTTTCGCAAGTCGAAGATCCTGTTCGCCGCGTCATCGCTTGGTGTGTTTGAAAGTCTGGCGAACCAGTGGAAAACGGGCGACGAGTTAGCGAAGGAACTGAACGCCGACGCGGATGCGCTCGAACGGCTGTTGGGTGGGTGCGTGATGCTGGGGTTGGTGATCCGGTCGCACGGCAAGTTCAGCAACACGCCGACGGCGAATGCGTACTTGACGAAGGACAGCCCGAACCGAATGCTGGGGTACGCCAACTATTCGGACACGGTGTTGTGGCACCTGTGGGATCACCTGGATGATGCGGTCCGGGAAGGCACCCATCGGTGGAAACAGACCTACGGTTGGGACGGGCCAATCTTTTCACACTTCTTCAAAACCGAGGAATCGAAACGGGAGTTCTTGTACGGGATGCACGGCTTCGGGCTGATTAGCTCGCCCGTGGTCGTGAACGCGGTTGACCTGTCGCGGTTCAAAACGCTCGTCGATCTCGGGAGTGCAACCGGGCATCTCGTGGTAGCCGCGTGTCGGCGGTGGCCGAATCTGCGCGGGGTCGTGTTCGACTTGCCAGACGCCGTGCCGTTGGCCCAAGAAGTGGTCAGTGCCACCGAAGTAGCCGGGCGGATTGACATTGTCGGCGGAGATTTCTTCGCGGACGAATTGCCGAAAGGCGACCTGTACACGCTGGGACGTATTCTGCACGACTGGAGCGAACCGAAGATTTTGAAACTGCTGCAACGCATCTACGATGCGTTGCCAGCGGGTGGCGCGATCCTCGTTGCGGAAAAGTTGCTCCACCATGACAAGGCTGGCCCGGAATGGGCGGTGTTGCAATCCCTCAACATGCTGATCTGCACCGAGGGCAAGGAACGCACGCTGGCCGAGTACGAAGCGCTGCTCACACAAGTCGGCTTCACAAACGTGACCGGCGTGCGCACCGGGTCGCCGTTGGATGTCGTTATGGCTAGTAAGTGAATCACTTCAAGGTTGCGAGATACTGAATCAGGTCACGCATTTCACGGTGGGTGAGGGTCTTGTCAACGGATGGCATCGCCGAAGTCGGTACCGTGCGGGCGTCGATGTCTTCGACCAACACCGTCTCTTTCTTGCCGTCCGGGGACTGAATCGTCAGGGACTTTTTGTCTTCGTTCAACAGCGTTCCCGCGACGATGCGGCCATCAATCAGTGTGAGCGAAACGGTGGCGTAGCCCGCCGCAATCTTCGCATTTGGCAACACCAGTGATTCAAGAATGTAGTCGCGTGTCTTGTCCGGATTGCGCTCAACCAGCTTCGTGAGGTCGGGTCCGGCGATGCCACCGTTGCCGTTGATCTTGTGGCAACGCACACATTGCGCGGCAGTGTGGTTGTAGAAAAGTTCCCGCCCCCGTTCCGCGTTGCCGCCCTTCAAACTGACCTGAAACTTCCCGACCGGATCGCGTGGGATGCTGCTTTCAAATTTCGCAAGGAGTTTGTCGCGTTGCGGCGAGCGGGCGGTCTTGAGGGCATCCCACACATCGACTTGCAATTCGATCGGCACTTCGCCACCAACCAAATCTGCCGCTAGCTTATCTAGCAACTTGCTAGCGTCCTTTAACTTCAATTCCGATAGTGTCCCGATTGCCCGTTGTCGTTCGTGAATCGTTGCGGCGCTGTCTTCTTTTAGCGTCATGGCGATTTGTTCCAGACCGCGTGACGGGTTGACTTCGGCAGTCAACTGGCGGGCTTCCGCGCGCACCAAGTGGGACGCATCAATCAGCGCCGCCTTCAACAAGCCGTCCGCAGCGTTCGACCTTTGCCCGACGAGATACCGTAGCGCCGCGACGCGGGTGTTCGGGTCTTTCTGGCGATCTTTTGCCCAGGTCGTGAGGGTGGTTTCGTCCACCTTGGCGCCGACTTTCAGCATCATCACCAAGACATCGCCCTGCAACTTGCCGGACGTTTTCGCCAGCAATTCTGGGAAATTCGCTTCCACAACGGCTTTCACGACAGCGGGGTCACGTTTCGCCAGCGGGTGCCAATGGCCTGTCACCCGGTCCCGTTGCGGCGGGTCGCTCCAGTCTTTCAAAGCACTGATCGCTTCGGCCCGAACGGGCAATGTGAAGTTGGTGTTGACCGCCGCGTCCAGTACCGATTTCGCGTGCTGAGCTGTACCCAACCGGAACGCCGCGTGAATCGCCCGACGAGCCAGCGCATCCGAATCCGGCAGTAGTGTTTCGCCGATCTTGGGCAGTTGCTCCGCGAGTGTCGGGTAGAGGTCTTCCATCCGTAGATCGTTGACTGCTCGCGCCGCTTCGGTTCGCACGAATAAGTCTTTATCGGTGAGGAATTGCCCGACCCGTTGATCCTCAAGTTTGCGTTGCACCAGCACGACGGCAAGTCGGACAGCGGCGGTTTCGTCGCTGGCATAAGTGTTCACCACGTTCGCATCGCCGATCCGTGCCAACGCAGTGACACACGCATGTCGCAGGTAAACGTCCTTGTCCGCGTTCGCTTTCAGCACGTCGAACAACTTTGCAATCGACGGTTGATGTTTCAACTTGCCAAGTGCTTGTGCCGCGAAGAATTGCACTCGTGGTTCTTTGTGATTCAACAGCGGAAGTAGTTCGGTGGCGAATTCGGATTGCCGGGAGTCACCCAAAACTTTAGCTACTTGGCAGGCCACTTCCGGGCTGTTGCTCTTCGTGAGTGGCGCGAGTCGTGTTAGCACCTTCGGGTTCTTACGGCTGATTTGACCCAGACACCAGATGGCGTGGATTTGGGAAAACTGGCTCTCACCCGCTGCCGCCGACTGAAGCAGACTCTTGATGACCTCACTGCCACCGCGTTCCGCCAAGGTGAATTGTGCCCGCAGTCGGACGCGGCTATCGGGGTGGCCGAGTAGTTCTAGCAGGCGTGGAATCGCCAGTTTCTCGAAGCCGTCGGCAAACAGTTTCTTGGTTTCCAAAACGATCGGGTCGTTCAGCTTCGCCGGATCGAACACCGTGTAAATCCGTCCGCCTGCTGAACCGCCGTCCCAATTCAGATCAACGAAGTCGGACACGTACAGCTTGCCGTCGTAGCCGAATTCGCAATCGGTGGCGCGGATCGGTTTCAGGAAGTCGTGGTAGTC
>JANLRE010000284.1:0-1005 GCA_031368205.1 Fimbriiglobus sp.
CACCGTTGTTTGGACCGGGTACCTCTTTCGGGCCGCTGAACATTCGCAAGCGCTGTCACATTGCCAGCAGACTTTGGATTCGCAAGTTACCGCCTGGAATTCCGGCAATCTCGAAGGGTTCATGGCCGGGTATTGGCATAGCGAAGAGTTGACGTTCTGTTCGGGTTCTATCGTAACGAAAGGGTGGCAAGCGACGATCGACCGCTACCGCAAACGCTACCAAGCCGACGGCAAAGAGATGGGCACACTCCAGTTTGACGAGGTGCAAATTGAGGTGCTGAGTAGCGAAACGGTGATGGTTCGCGGGCGGTGGAAGTTGGCGTTGTCGGATGGCAACCCCGAAGGATTGTTCACTTTGATTATGCGGCAATTCGCGGATGGATGGAAGATTGTCTACGATCACACCTCCCTCGCGGAGCCGCCGAAGAAATCGTGAACAGTGGCTTTCTGCTTGCATTTGAAATCGCTCTCGGCATGATGGCATCAACTCGATTCCTCTCCTCGGAGCCTTTGCCATGATGTCTCTTTCCCGTCGGGAATTTCTAGCGGTTGCAGGCGCGGCCACGTTGTTGCCGGCAACGGCTGTCGCAACCCGTGCCAACGAATCGCCGAAGTTCAAAGTCGGCCTCGTGACGTACAACGTCGCACAAGCTTGGGATTTGCCAACCATCTTGAAGCACTGCCATGCCGCCGAGATCGCCGCCGTGGAATGCCGCACGACGCACAAGCACGGCGTGGAACCGGCACTCTCAAAAGAGCAACGGTCAACCGTCAAGAAGCAATTCGCGGACAGCGGTGTTGCGTTCTGGGGTTGCGGCAGCACTTGTGAGTTCCACGCCGCCGACATGGCTGTGGTGAAAAAGAACATCGCCGATTGCAAGCAATTCCTCGCGTTGGTCAAAGACCTCGGGGGCCGGGGCGTGAAGGTGCGACCCAACGGCGTGGCCAAGGGGCACACCGTCGAGCAAGCCTGCGATCAGATCGGAACCGCGCTCAAAGAATGTG
>JANLRE010000484.1:0-12164 GCA_031368205.1 Fimbriiglobus sp.
GTGGCGCAGAACGTCACGATCACGGCCCGCGACGCCTACGGCAACCTGGCGACGAGCTACCGCGGGACGCTGGCGTTCAGCAGCAGTGATACCCTGGTGGCGATGCTCTCGACCTACACGTTCACGGCGGCCGACGCGGGCAGCCACACGTTCAGTGTGACGTTCAAGTCGTCACGCGGGCAGACGTTCACGGCAACCGACACGGTGAACACGGCGGTGACGTACTTCCAGCGGGACATCATGGTCTCTGCGGCGGCCATGACGGGCTTCGCCTTCCGCGTGCCGTCGAACGCCACGGCAGGGGTGGCCTTCTTGGTGACAGTGACGGCGGTGGACGCGTTCGGCAACACGATCACCGGGTACACCGGGAGGGTCCACTTTACCGGACCGAACGGCGTGCCGGTGGACTACACGTTCACGGCTGCGGACGCGGGCGTCCACGTGTTCTCCGTCACCCTTTCCGCGACAGGTACCCAGACGATCGGCGTACAGGACACTCTGATCGGCTCGCTCAGGGGCCAGACGAGCGTGAATGTTGTCGCCAACGGTGGTGGTGGCAGTGGCAGCGGTGGCGGTGGTAAGAAGCCTTAATGTCAACCTATGAGACTGACTGATCGAGATTAGTCTTAACAAGCGTGAGGTCTGGGCAATTCCAGACCTCACGCTTGCGTTGTTACCATCCTGATCTGTGGTGTGTGACATGACCTGCGCTGCCCGCAGCCGAACGATCGAAGTTATGGCCAGAAACACAGCCCCAGGCTGTGGATTATGGTAGATTGATTCGGGATACCAGGAGACCCGAAATGAGCGCTTTACCAAAGAAGAAGCTGACAGTGGCGGAGTACCTCACGATCGAGCGAAAAGCCCAGTACAAGAGTGAGTTTTTCAACGGCGAGATGTTTGCGATGGCGGGAGCCAGTCGTAAGCACAACTTCGTCAAGGAAAACCTGATCGTCGAACTTGGCGCTCGACTCAAGGGCGGGCGTTGCCGAACCGTGTCCAGCGATCAGCGGGTGAAGGTGGATCGCACGGGGCTGTTCACCTATCCCGACATCGTGATTTTGTGCGGCCCTGGAGAGTACGACCCAGCCGACGAGGATACCTTGCTGAACCCGGTCGCCATCATTGAAGTGTTGTCTCCGTCCACGGAGAAGTACGATCGTGGGGCGAAGTTCCGCAACTATCAGCAGATTCCAAGCTTGACGGAGTATGTGCTGGTGGCCCAAGACGAAGCGGTGTGCGAACGCTACGTCCGGTTGTCGGACGGCGCCTGGGCACTGGTCTCGTTCGTGGGACTGACCGCCACGTTGGCGTTTACCTCCGTCCCGGTTCAAATCTCCCTTGCCGATGTCTACGCGGGTGTCACCTTCCCCGACGCACCTCTGCCGGAGTGACCGGATGGTGACGAGGTAACCCGAAGCGTCAGCGTGGGTGAGTTTTTAAATCCGTTGGCATCCGCACGTGCGGAGCGGTATCTTCATGAACTTGCAACTCAACTTCCGGTTCGTCCGTTTTATTACAGGGTATCCTCGATGCTTGGGGGATGTGCGATGTTGCGATTCGGATTGAAGGCATTGGTGGCGGTGACGCTGCTCGGGCTGAGCGAGCTGACCGCCCCAGCTCAGTTGGTGACATACAATGCGGGTGCGGCAGGCCCCGGTATCCATCTCGTGTTGCCTGACACCACCGCGCCGGGTCTCTCCATCAGCGCCCTAGCCGGGAACGGACAAGAAGCAACCAGCACAGGGACCGCGTTTCAACTAGGCGGCTTTAGCGCTGCATCCACCCCGTCTGGCATCGGCTATGTCTTCACCCTTGGATCCAGCAGCGCCGGTACAAGCGACTTCAACAGCGCCACGTTCAACTTCGCTGGCTTCCGTTCTACGGGTACGCAAAGCTTCAGCCTGATTACGGACATCACCGGCACCTCTAGAAACGTCGGAACCATCAGTCTTGTCGGCACCTCTCAATCGAACTACTCCATCAGCCTGTCGGGTCTCGGTAATGCTGGCTTAGTCCCTATTACAAACGGCACGACGTACACCTTTCTTCTCGACGGTTACAACTCGGCCCTGGTGTTTTCAACCTCAACGCGACCACCTCTCTCGGCGGCGTCTTCACCCCGGTGCCAGAACCTAGCACTGTGCTTGGCTTGGCCGCTTGCGTAATGGGCTTGGCCTGTCTGGCCCGCCACCGGCTTCGCCCGTTCCCAGTCGCCGGCTAATGGCATTATCCAAGTCGCTGTAGTCGTCCCGTTCGACCATCTTTCTCCATCTCGCCGCACGCTCAGTGCCCGGCTCTCCGCTCCGAACACCGCTGAGGTGACCACGCCATTGGCTGATCCTGTGGAAAAATACGGAAGCTTTGCCAATGGACCCTATTGCCAATCACCTATTCCTTCATCGCTTGTCGTGTTGGAAGCGGAAGGCAGGTTTGCCTGTCAGATCCGTGCTGACGAAGCTGGGGCACCAGTAGCGTTCGACGTGCTCGATGACGCGATCGGTGCCGTCGAAGTGGGTGCGGCCAGGGGGCCGGTCGGGGTTGTACATGGTGTCGGTCATGTCGCGCACCAGTGCCACGTTTTTGCCGAGTGTCACCATCTGGCGGATGGCGAACGGGCGGCCCAGCACGCACATATTCAGGTGAACCCCGCAGAGAATCACGTTGTCGATTTTGTTTTGCGTGAGCAGGTTCCAGGCTTCTTGGCCGTTGTCCGTGATGGCGTCTTCGGGGGCAATTTCAATCGTGGCAATTTGTCGCGTCCACGGCGACCGGATTTCGCACTTGGTTTTGCAATCACAACCCATGTCGGAATCGTCGATCGGCAACACCCCTTCCCGTTTGGCGTTCGGCCAGTTCCACGCCGTGCCCCATCGCTCGGTCAACGCCAACTGCTCCGGTGCCTTGGCGAACGGCGCGTTGACGGCCCGCTTGCGTTGCGGCGTGTCCTTGTAAAACCCTGTACAGGTGCTCGGTGCATGAATGACGAGCACACCCTGTTTGCGAGCCGCTTTTAGCATCTCGTTCATCGGTCCGGCGATCTCGGTCACGCGAGTTGCGGCCGATTTGCACCAGTGGTCGTCCCACATGTCGCAGACGATGATTGCCGTCTTCTTCGGATCCCAGTTCGCCACTTTTTCGGTGGGCAGAACCGGCTTCTCCCCAGGTGCAGCCGCCCGTGATCGTAGTTTCAAAAGAAGTGTCGCTGAGTCCTCAGCCGCGAACGCGAAGCTCAGCATGACGACACAGATTGCCACAGTTGGGAGCAACAGAACCAGTTGACGAGCCATGCGGATTTCCTCAGTCGGGTTAATTGATTCGGTTCATTACATGAGTCGAACTATGTTACCAGACCGTGCACCAGAGTTGCAGGCTCGACTCCCGTTTTGAAACCGAGTCGGGTGCGAATTCACATCCACGTGGCTCTTGGCAAAACTGGCCATCCCGACTAATTCGTCGGCTCCGGCAATGGTACCTTGGACGACAACGAGGATGATTTCAGGAAATCGTCCTGGCACGTCAGTGGAATGCAAGGATCACATAGATCGGCGAAGTTCGCGCGCGACCTCCGTGCCACGGGACGTATTTGGAAAGGCTTAACGATCTGCCCGCAATTTTAACCCGAGAAAGTTGAGAAAACTTGAGTTATTGTACAGAATGAATATTAAAATATCATGATAAATCCGAAGATGGCGGTTGACAGGACTTGAACGCCCATATCAAATGTATTAGTCTGACTTAAAGAGATCAGACGAAGTAACATCCTGGCTATCAATAGGCCACGCCGTAAAACCTGTGTTCTCGCTTGGTCAGATTGCTGACGTTGAGCTGACCATCCTACGGTCGTAGGATTTCAAACTAGCACCCGTCCCTCCGCCCAGGGTGGCTTGCTGTCGTAACACTCCCCAATTGGGCGACCGATATTATCACTCTTGTCGCCGGTCATTCGTTTGACTCGGCTCAGAGTAGCCCCGCAAATCCGTCCGCGTGTGATGGGTTTAGTTGTTTGTTTCGCCACTTTTGCTGAAGAGGTAGGTCATCATGTTCAACTCCGTGTCCCGCCGCCCCCTGACCGACCTACGGGTCCGTCCTCAACTCGAGACGTTTGAGAACCGAGACGTCCCGTCGGCCACTTTCCAAAGCTACGGCGGGTGGGCCGTCGTCAACCCGCCCGTGTCGCCCGGTGTGAACCTCGGCACGCCGGTACCGGGCGGTTCCGCCAACATTTCCGGTTCCCCCGCCGCCACACGAGGGTTGCAGGTCACCCAGGTGATCACTCCCGTGGACACCAACAACGATCTGAGTTCCTACGAAAAGGTCACGTTCAAGTTCCGAGACCTTGACCCCAGTACCCATGAGACGGTTAGCCTTCTGGTTTTTCGGAAGATGGACGGCTCGCCACCCCCGTTGATTCTGACCCCAGCAGCACTCGACCTGTATAAGAACGCCCAAACGCTACTCTGCTACCAGTCGGTGACGACGCAAGACGGCGCTGAGCTAACGCTGACCGTCAATCTACCGAAGTGTGATTATCAAGTGGACGCAACGGCGGTGCCGGGCGGCACCCTCGACCTGGGTTCGCCGATCGGGTTCGAGACCGCTCTGATGATGAACCTGGAAGGGGCAATCGGGACCAACGCCTGCGTGGACGCCTCGCCGCTTACCCAGGGGTACTGGAAGAACCACTCGGAAGCATGGGGACTCAATGAGATGTCGCTTGGCGGAGTGTTGTACACCAAGACCCAGCTTCTGGACATTTTTAGCACCCCGGTGCGGGGGAACGGGGCGATCTCGATGGCCCACCAACTGATCGCGGCCAAGCTGAACATGGCGGCCGGAGCGCACCCGACCCAGGCGACTATGGACGCGATCAACGCAGCCGACGTGATGCTCGGAAATAACAGCTTCTTCACCACTCCACTCGGAACCGTTCATTCGGCGTTCTCCCTGTCCACGGCGAGTTGCTCGAGCCTAGTCAGCCAGCTCGATGCGTTCAACAGTAGCGGTATTTGATGGGACGGTAAGGCGGCGGCTCGGGTCGCCGCCTCACCGACTCCATCAGGACAACCGGAAGTAACGACCGGCCGCTAATAAGACTCACCTCACACGAGCGCAAAACTGATGCGTAAACCTTGGGCCGTTACCGTGGGGTACTGGTGAACACCTGCTCAAACTGATCGGCGACTTCGGCGAAGCATGCGATTAACTGCGGGTCGAAGTGCCCTTCAGATTCGCACACGATGACCCGTGTCGCGCGGGCATGGGTGAGCGCCGGGCGGTACGGCCTGCGGCACCGGAGGGCGTCGTACACGGTGGCGACGGCGACGAGTCGGGCGGGAATCGGGATGCGATCGCCCGCCAAGCCGTCGGGGTACCCGGTGCCGTCCCACCGCTCGTGGTGGTGCCGGGCGATGTCCGCCGCGAGGGTGAGGAAGGTCGCGTCGTCGGGGAAGTCGATCGCCGTCCGCTGCAACACGTCGGCCCAGACCGTCGTGTGCGTCTGGACCGAAACCCAGTCGATTGCGTCCAGCCGCGCCGGCTTGTTGAGTACCGTCGAACAGACGGCGACAAGGCCCAAATCGTGCAGCATCGCGGCGGACCGCACCCTGGCCAGGAAGCCGGGTTCGGTCAACCGGATGTACGCCGGGAATCGCTTGGACGCGATGCCGGCTAATATCTCGATGTACTTCGGCAGCCTAGCATGACACCCCTGGCTACCCAGGCTGGCTTCCTCACGCATCCGCGAGACCGCAACCAGCAACGAGTTCTGTTCACTTGCGGCGGTCGGCGTGGGCGTGGGGGTCGCCGGTTCCTGTGACGGCGTTCGTTGTAAACAGGCGTTCGTGATCCGGACCGTGTCGTGAATCTGGTGAGTGAGTTGACCTGTGCCGGTCAGACGGTTCAGAATCGCGCGGACCCGCGACCGGAGTTCGGAGGGGCGGAACGGCTTGCGGACGAAATCGTCGGCCCATTCTAAGAGTGAGCCACCCAAAGATTCGAGCGGAAGTGCGCCAGAAAGCAAGAGAACTCTCGCCTGCGGTGCCAAATCTTCTCCCCGAACTCTTGCGATCAGTTCCGACCCTGTCATCCCCGGCATCTCATGATCCACGATAATCAGGTCGTAGCTCATCCGCCCGATCTTGTCGAGTGCCACCAAAGCGTTCTCGGCCTCATCGCACTGGCACACGTCGCGTAGCACGCCAGTTATCATCACGCGGATCGTCGCATCGTCGTCCACAATCAGCACTTTCGATTTCGCTTCGACCCGTTCGCCGGTTTGCTCCGTTTGGGTGTCGCGGAACCGGGCGAGTGGCACGAGCGCGGCCCCGACCGCCGCAGCCGACGGGTACCGTTTCTGAGGGTCCGGGTCCATCAAGCACGCCAACATTTCGTCCAGTTCCACCGGAATGGCGGGGTTGAAACTGATCGCCCGTGGCGGGGGGGACGTGAGCCGTCGCGTTAAGTCTGCGACGGCCGAACCGGATTCCGGAAACGGCGGACGCCCCGTCACTGCCAGGAACATCGTCGCCCCAAGGCTAAACAAGTCGGCCCTGGCATCGACCCCACTCGGGTCACTCGCTTGTTCCGGGGCCATGTACCCGACAGTCCCCAGCAATGTACCAGGCTCGGTCATTTGCCGGCGCGGGTGCAGCGCGAGACCGAAGTCCAGCACTTTGGCGTGCCAGTCCGGGGTAATCACAATGTTACTCGGCTTGATGTCGCGGTGGACAAGCCCGTGGCGGTGGGCTTCGGACAGGGCGTTCGACACTTGACGAAACACACCGGCGGCCCGGTGAACTGGGATCGGGCCGTGTGCCGAGACGAACCGGGCTAAATCGTCGCCCTGAACCAGTTCCATCACGTAGTAATCACGGGCGGACCGCGAGAGGCTGACCCGCTCGTCGCGGCCGGCGTCCAGGCACGACACCAGATTCGGGTGTTGAAGGCGAGCGACCGCACGGGCCTCCAGGTAAAACCGCTGAAGGTGGCTCGGGTGGTCACTGGCCAGGGTCATCACTTTGATGGCCACTTGCTTCCGGAGGTAGCGGTGTTCCGCCCGGTAGACGACGCCCATCCCCCCGTGGCCAAGGTGGTCGAGGATACGATACTGGGCGATCACCAGTTCGCTCGTTCGCCCCGAAGCGATTTGCTCCGATTGAAACGGCGTCAGTAAATGGTTAGCACCGAGAGCGTGCAAGAGTTCCGCGGTAGTCTCAGACGATACGATCCGCCGTCGGATGTCGGCTGGCAGTTCGTCCCACTCCTCGGCGAGCAGAATGCCGGCGTGGAGCAGTTCCGCTACTGTGTGCCCTCCCGGCGCAAGAGCCGACTGACACTGTGTCGGTTCTTTCTGGAATAGGTTAACCCGGTCAAGTAAATAGCGGCTCACGATGACGACTCCATGTCCCACAATCGGTCCAAGCCTGTCTGGACCACGGAAATCCGCTTCCTTGGGACTGGACGTTAGACCGAACGTAGTTCAGGGTAAACCTAGCACGGGTCATTCTGAAGAGTCTGCCTTTTCTGGATTTTCTGGACAAATCCTGGACACATTTCCGTCTGATTGAAGCTTTTCTTGCCGTCGGTTCTTGTGACACACGGAACTTCACTGCTACCGAGACATAAAGGCGCGCGTGACGAAAGTTGGTGGAAAATTCGTTCACAACGACCGCCAGTGTCGTGAACAAATTTCCCACCAACTTTCGTCACGCCTACCCACAACGTGATCGTGTTGCGAACTGCCTGTAGTAACTCCGCAGGCGTCGTGGTAGCATGATTTTATCCGGTGCGAGAGCCACTGACGGTTTTCGCCGGTAGGGAGTGTGCCATGATCCGCGTCAAAAAGATCTTGTACCCCACGGATTTCTCGTCGTACTCCAATCAGGCGTACTTCCACGCGCTCGGCCTCGCCGAGGCGTATGGTGCCAGCCTCACGATCGTGTACGTCTACACGCCCGGCTCCGAACGCCAGGGCGACCCCTCCGCCGAACGGCGCTATTGGCGAAACCAACTCGAACAAATTCGCCCGACGAACGCGAACATCCCCGTCAGCCATGTGTTGCTAGAAGGGGATGCCGCCACCGAAATCGTGCAGTACGCCGACGAAGCGGGCGTCGATGTCATCATCATCGGCACGCACGGCCGCACCGGAGTGGATCGTCTGGTCATGGGAAGTGTCGCGGAGAAAGTGATGCGGGAATCGACGTGTTCGGTACTCGTCGTGAAACTCCCCCGTGGTAGCCGTTCGACCGAACGCCCCCAGATGGAAGTCAGCAGCGGTGTGAGTGTTTGAAGTGACCCGTGATGCCCCGAAAGCCCACGAACCCGCAAAGCCCACGAACGATCGTTCGTGGGCTTTTAACCGGGTGACTCACAACATCGTTGTCTGGACCTAACAATTCGGGATGGTCACGAACAGGAATCATCGTCGTTAAGGCACCTCGAACACGTGGCCCCCCGGTCAACTGACTGATGCGAACGGGTCTTCCTGACAAACTCGCTTTCCCTTCTCGCTTCATGTATGCTTGGTATCGCAGTCCCACCACACTCAACGGAGGTTTCCGTCATGTTGTCACGTCGTCATTTTCTCGGCGCATCGGGGGCACTCTTCACGGGGGCGCCGTTGGTGCGGTCGTTCGGAGCGGATGAGGTCAAGGATAAGGTGCGCCTCGCCGTGATCGGTGTGGCGGATCGCGGGGCAGCGAACTTGGCGGGTGTTGCGACGGAGAACATTGTCGCCTTGTGCGAAGTGGATGAACCCAGGGCGGGGAAGGCACGGGAGCAGTTTCCGAACGCGAAGTTCTTCACCGATTACCGCAAGATGTTTGACGCCGTCGGCAAGGACTTCGACGCGGTCGTGGTCAGCACTCCGGACCACACCCACGCCCATGCCGCGCTCATGGGAATGCGGTTGGGCAAGCACACGTATTGCGAAAAACCACTCGCCAAGTCGGTCCACGAAGTGCGGTTGATGCAGAAGGTCGCGTTGGAAAAGAAGCTTGTCACGCAAATGGGCACGCAAATCCACGCCGAGAACAACTACCGCCGCGTCGTGGAGATTGTGAAAAGTGGCAAGCTCGGCACGATCAAGAAAGTTGATGTGTGGTGCAGTCGCAAGCCGGACGGCGGCAAGAAGATTCAGCCCACGGTGCCGGTGAAGTTTGACATCAACCAATGGCTCGGCCCAGTCCCGGAAGAGTTCTTCTACGCCGACTTCAAGAACTGGCCGCACTTCAACTGGCGGTGGTGGTGGGCGTTCGGCGGCGGCACGTTGCAGGACATGGGCTGTCACTTCATGGACCTCGCGTTCTGGGCGCTCGACCTCGGCGCGCCAATGTCGGTGAAGGCCACCGGCAACGCCATCCCCGGTGCGGAAAACAAGGTGCCGGAGAAGCTACAAGTCGATTACCAAATCCCGGCGTTGAACGGCCGACCTGCTATGCACGTGACTTGGTACCACGGCGTCGAGGGGCCGAATTTGGCCGGGACGGGCAACATCCGCGGCTTCCCCAACGGCGTGTTATTCACCGGCGAAAAAGGGACGTTGGTTGCGGATTACGGCAAGTTGAAACTCTTCCCGGATGAGTTCGCCAAGGACTTCCACGCACCCGACCAGTCGATCGCCAAGTCCGTCGGCCATCACCGCGAATGGCTCAACGCCATCCGTGGCACCGGCAAACCGCTGTGCGAATTCGGCTACGCCAGCGTGCTGACGGAGACGGTTCTGTTGGGGAACGTGGCGTACCGCACCGGCCAAGAATTAACCTGGGACACCGTCGCCGGAAAAGTGACCAACACCAAAGACGCCGACAAGTACATCGAATGCCCCACCCGCAAGGGCTGGGAGTTGGGGTAAGGAAAGCACCTCTCAACACCTCATACCTTAGACCGTGATGTATTGGGCTTGCAATGCCTCACGGTCCAAGGTATTCCTCTCGCATGTCAACCAATCGCAAGGACATCGACTTTCTCAACGGCGTGCCGGAGCTGCTGCTGTTGCGGCTTCTCGCACGGCAACCCATGTACGGCTACGAACTCGTGCAGGGCATCCGGCTGGCCACAGGCGGCGTGCTGGAGTTCGGGGAAGGGTGCAACTACCCGATTCTGCATCGGCTTGAAGCCGACGGGATGTTGTGTAGCGCACGGGAAAAAGTCGGCGGGCGTAGTCGGGTGGTCTACCGGCTGACGCCAACCGGCCAGGCGCGGTTAGCCACGTCGGCATCACGGTGGGCAACAGTGGTTGCGGCTGTTACCGAAGCACTCCGGGGGGGCCACGATGCAACACCAAAACTGGGCTGAGCGATTGGAACACGAGTTGGTAAGGCGGGGCGTACCTGCCAGATCGCGCCGTCGGCTGTTAGCCGAACTGCACGACCATGCCGACGACTTAACCGACAGGGAGGGTCTGACGATGACAGACGAGATGTTGAGCAAACGGCTTGGGGAACCTATCGAATTGGCGACGCAAGCCGCCGAACAATCACGCCGCGCGACCTGGGTGGGACGGCACCCGCTGGTGGTGTTCGCGTTGTTGCCGGTGCCGATCGCGTTGTTGACGTTACTCTTGTTCCAAATCCTGCTTGGGTTTGCTGTATCGGGTGTTGTGCAGCTGATGAACAGTGAATTCGATAACGCCGCCCGATCTATTGTCGTAATGACGCTTTATGCGTTTTCCTGGGCCATGCGCTACTTGCCTTTTGTCTTGTTCGCAGTTGTGTTTACGCGCCTCTACACACGGCATCATGTCAACAAGTGGTGGATCAGGATAGCGGCAGTGCAGGTGTTGGTGCTAGCGGGTTCCTTAATCTCAGAAATGCAGCACAGTGAAGAGTTTGGACAATCCGTGTGGGTGCTACAACTAATGTTCGTGCCACTGCCGACAAACGAAGGCTGGCGATTTCCGTCATTAGCATTTCTCGGCTGGTCGCAACTGACCCAGATCCTCGTGCCCGTCGCTGTCGGCGGGTTCATGTTGTGGGCCACTCGCCGACGGGACGCGGTCTGGGCGGCGTGTTAAAAACACCGCTCTAAATGCGCAGCTCGGCTATGGTGTCGTTGTCGGGCTGAGTGTTTATCAGGAATCGCGTCGTGGGATACGGTACCAGTGCTTGTGTAGTGTATTGTGAGTGGAATTGGTCATCTGGCCGTGTAACGGCTGAATTGAATAGGGCGAACATGAACGTCAGGACTATCAGCCCTCGTGATCTCCATGCGAAACGGCTGAGCGGTGAACCGATTGAGTTGCTCGACGTGCGGACCCCGGTTGAGTACCGTGAGATGCACTGTGCCTTTGCCAAGAACATTCCCCTCACCGATCTCGATCCCAAAGCGCTGATGGCCGCCCGCAGCAACCCTGCCGAGGAGCCGTTGTATGTCATCTGTCGCTCGGGAAATCGTGGGAAGCAAGCGTGCGAAAAGTTCATCGCGGCGGGCTATGCAAACGTCGTCAATGTCGAAGGTGGCACGTTGGCCTGGGCGGAGTGCGGGTTGCCGGTCAACCGAGGTCGGAAAGCGGTTTCGCTCGAACGGCAGGTGCGAATCGCTGCGGGTTCGCTCGTATTCCTCGGAGCAGCTTTGGCATACTTCGTGCATCCATACTTCGTCGGGCTGTCCGCGTTCGTCGGTGCCGGGTTGGTCTTTGCGGGCGTATCAGACACCTGCGGTATGGGGTTGCTGCTCGCCCGAATGCCCTGGAATCGGATCAAGCCCGACTGTTCGTTGAGTACCTCGAAGACCGCATAACCCAGCCACGTTCACGATACTGAAGCGGATGGCCAACCGAAACGCTCATGGCCTACCGTTTCCGGTAGGCCATGAGCGTTTTGCTTGTCCGTCAATTGACACAACTTATCCAGCAGCTTGGATCGTCTTCTTGGCCATCGCCCGTGGCGTTGGCTCCCGGAGATCCCACACGATGCCGACGACGCTCAGGAGTTGCAACATGCGGTAGCTGAAGTCGTACTCGTACCACTTGAACCCTTGGCGTGCGGACGACGGGTAGTGGTGGTGGTTGTTGTGCCAGCCCTCGCCGAGGGTGACGATGGCCACGAACCAGTTGTTCCGGCTGTGGTCGTCCGTCGAGAACCGGCGGGTGCCGACCAGGTGGCACAGCGAGTTCACCAGGAACGTGCCGTGGTACAGCGCGACCGTGCCGAGGCAGAAGC
>JANLRE010000435.1:0-16462 GCA_031368205.1 Fimbriiglobus sp.
GACCATCGAAAGTGTGATCGAAATCAGGAGGAGGTATCGCATGGTGTGCCCGAAATGCTGGTACGGCGACGGGTCGGCGTGAACTCGACCCGCCGGGAATGAGCGATCTGAGAGACTTTTGGAACGGGCGTCTGGTTTTTACAACGACTTGTCAAGTGGTCGTTGCTACTGTCTTACGGCAACGGGTTGCACTCACATGACACATTGCACGGGCTGATGGCGTTTGGGTAGGTTTGACTGTCCTGACACGTGTGAGTGTTCGATTGGCAGTATTTCGCCCAGCTACCGTTGTCGCAGATCCCCGTAGCCTTGTTTTTGCACTCGTTTTTCGTAAACGTGCCCGTGCAGGAAACCGACGAGCTGTCCGCGCCCGGACAGATGCCCCGGTCGGTGCAGTCAATTTTCGCCTGATTGTTCAGGCAAACAAACATGTATTGACTTGTGTACCCGTAGCACGGACCGCCGGGCTGTTGTGAACGGTAAAACGATTGGACCCGGCACGAATCGCATGCAGCGTCCGCCCGCACGCTGCCCACTAGTGTGGCCAGCACCATCAGTGACAGGGCGAAGCCGGCTAACACCGGCACCGTCACGATTCGTTTCACACCCTGTGCCATGACGCACCTCCGTTCAGAAATGGAAAACCACGGCGAGGCGTCACTGCGACGCCACCGCCACACCGACCATCTCGAACCGCACCTCGCCGGCCGACGACTTCACCACCGCCGGGCGGCGGAACGCCCCCGGCTCGTTGGGCGCCCGCAGGCGGAACCCGATCGGCGTCGCCCGTTCGGGCGGCAGGGTGGCAGGAAGGTCGAACTCGGCGCACTGGCACTTCATCGAGATGTACGCAACTTGTTCTTCGGCCCCGGTCAGGCTAATCACTTCGACCGTTCCGTTCGTGATTTCACCAGCAGGCACGCGGCCCACATCCACGACCGGGGTGGTCACAGCGACCGGCATCCCGGCGAAGGCGGCGACCCCCGCAACCACGGAACCGTACCGCCAGTACGAATAGGCGGCGCCAATTGATAGCAGTACGACGCCGACTGTTGCCGTCCGAAATGCGACCGTCAAGCCCACGCTGATTTCCGGCCAGCCCGTCCACCGCGTGCGGCAAATCAACAGTGCGAGAATGACCGAGACATCCAGGGTGAGTGTCAACCACGGGGGAACGGTCACGGCCGAGCCGAAACAACCGCAATCCGCTACCCCGGCCCGGACCTGTGAAAGTGCAACCATGCTGAAAGTGAAAAACGTGGTGAGTGCCGCCAGCCAGGCGCCGAACCGGCAGACGCCGCTAATCAGCCAACCACCAAGCAAGATTTCTATGACGGGGAAAGCCGCAACGAGCGAAGCCGGGACGAAGCTTGGCAACTCCGGGTGGCTAGCGTTTTCCCCTGACATTTTCAGAACGCCAGCAATACAAAGAATTGAACCGGAAATGCAGTTGGCAACCAAGGGCCAAGGGCCAAGGGCCAAGGGCCGCACGCAGGGATGTCCGAACTGACCTTGCCATTGCTATGACCTCGAAGTCACAACTGATTTGTGTTAGCAGGCTATTCGGGCGAATACCCGTTGTCAACTCGAAATCTCGATTTTCTTTTGTTCATGTTTGGGCACGTCGATTGCTAACCTCCACCATCACCGGCAGGTGAACTCTTATCACCCGCCATCACCAGAGGTTACGACCATGCCGCGATACTCACTTGAATCCATCGTCGTCATCCTCCTGATTTTGTGGCTCCTCGGTGCCTTCCTTGTGCCGTTCGGCGGTGACTTGATCCACATCCTTTTGGTGGTGATTCTGGTCGTCGTCGTCCTGCGGTTAGTCCAGGGCCAGCGCGTGTTGACGTAAACCGTGCGCGGGGTTGGCACCACGGTTGCTCATACCCGGTGCAAGAGTGTGACTGATGCCGGTCACATTGCCCGCTTCCGTAGGATCATGTTTAGCTCCAAGCCGATCAGCATCTGCGCGGGGTACAGCATCGTGTTTTGCAACAGCCAACGGAGTGGTGCAATTCGCCACGCGAAGCTGACTAGCTTTGCCAATGGGGCGAACCGCACGCCGCTAACTTGGCCGCTGCGTAGTTTTTGGTCGTAGTACACCGAAAAGAACGACTCGGTGATGTCGAACCCGCTCGCCCGCGCCAGTCGTCGGTATGCCGCGACGCTGTACTCGTTTTCGTTCACCAAATCGTGACGATCGCCACCCAACTTGGTGCCCAGCCCGAAGCGGTCGAGTGCGTGTTTGAACGCGCCGTGGGTCGGGTCGTTCAGGAGAAGCACGTAGCCGGACGGCCGCGTCACCCGAGACAATTCGTTCAACAGCCCAGGTAAGTCCGGCGAGTGGTGCGAGGTGGCGGACAGCACCACGACATCGAACATTTCGTTCCGGTACGGCAGGCGGTTCATATCCCCAAGAACGACGTGCGCGCCGGGCGGACGGTCCGGTTCATAAAAGAAGAACAGGTTCGTTGCGTAACAGTCGCAGCCCTTCTCGCGGAATGCGCGCAGAAAGGGAAAGTCGTGCTCCGCTCCGACCTCCAAGACTCGCTCCGAACCCGTGATTCCGAGTTTATCGAAAGCGTATTGGTAGTTCAGTTCGGTCGATAAGTAGTAGTTCTTCGCTTCCTGTTCCTTGCCTTTGACGCGGTCCTCGAAACGTGACACACGCTCAACTTGTTGGAATAGAAACGAGTCTCGGGTGGGATACCGGCTCGGGTCTTCGCTCCGCATTCCGTCAATCTCGCGGACAACGGACTCAGCCGGATCACCCAGTGCGTTCACCGCGTTGTGCGGACCGACCGGCCAGACCACGGCACAAACCGGACACCGAACCACTCCGTCAGAGTTCACAAAAGCCGCGCGACCCGTCGGACAATCACGACACCCCAGCACGTCCAACTCCGAACGAGAGACAAGTTCCATTCCGATGCTCCGGGGGCGTTTGCGTAACCACTAGGATTTTCGCAATTTCGGCTGGTTCGTCCAGTGAATCGGAAATGATCGAAAGTGGTACCCGTTACCGAAGTCTCTTTTCGGATGGGGACTGGATCGGGTATGATGCGGTGGGACCGATCACCATCATTTTGAGGCGCACGCTGTGGGACAAAAGATTGAGAAGGATCTGCAACGTTTCCGCAAGCTCGTTCGCGGTAAGGTGAAGTCGAACCTGTCGAAGTACATCAGCCGCGGCGAGATGATCGGGAAGAAGGGGAATGATCTTGTGTCGATCCCCATGCCTCAAATCAACCTGCCCCAGTTCCGCTACGGCCAGAAGGGTTCTGGGGGCGTGGGCGTCGGCGACGGCCAACCGGGCCAACCGCTTTCGCAACCGCAGGACGGCGACGAGAAAGGCGAAGCGGGGGATTCGCCGGGCGGGCACATTCTCGAAGTCGAACTGTCGATGGAAGAGTTGGCCGCCATTCTGGGCGAAGAACTCGCCCTGCCGCGAATCGAGCCGAAGGGCAAAAAGAACATCGTCACCGAACGCGAACGCTACTCCAGCATCCGCAACGTCGGCCCGGAATCGCTCCGCCACTTCAAACGAACTTATCGCCAAGCACTCCGGCGGCAAATCTCGACGGGGACTTACAACCCGGACTCACCGATCGTGATCCCGGAGCGGGAAGACAAGCGGTACCGCAGTTGGAAAGAGTTCCCCAAGCCGGACGCGGTGGCGTGCGTCATTTACATGATGGACGTGTCCGGGTCCATGACCGACGAGCAAAAAGAGATCGTCCGCATCGAATCGTTCTGGATCGACATGTGGATTAAAGCCCATTACAAAGGCGTCGATCGCGTTTACATCATCCACGATGCCGTGGCCCACGAAGTGGACGAACACACTTTCTACCACACCCGCGAAAGTGGCGGCACGAAGATCAGCAGCGCCTACGAAATGGCCAACCGGATCATTGATACCCGGTACTCACCCGATCAATGGAATTTGTACGCATTCCACTTCTCCGATGGCGACAACTGGGGCGATGACGTGCCCAAGTGCGTCGAGTTGTTGACCCAAAAGCTGCTGCCTAATCTGAACCTGTTCGGCTACGGCCAAGTCGAGTCGCCCTACGGCAGCGGCGAGTTTTTTGAACACGTGAACACCCTGACCGACGACCACAAAAACGTGGTCGTCAGCCGCATCCCGGACCGCGAGTCGATCGTCGGCAGCATCAAGGAATTTCTCAGCACAGGCCGGTAACACGAGGAGTAATCATGAACATGAGTATTCAGCCGGGCTTCGATTCGGCGATGTTGAAGCAAGTTCACGAACTGATCCCGGATCTTGAGAAATCGCTGGGCGTGGCCAAAGATCGGGTGTCTGTGGTCTGGTCACCCGTCACAACTCAAGAGGGCCAAGCGGTGAACTTGCAAATCACCGACCACGGTGTGTCGCGTTCCGCCAACTTAACGGCTCACGACTTTGCCCGAGATAGCCGCGCTTTTTTTCGGATGAGTGGACTGTGGGATAGTATCCTCGCGGAACGAGGTCGCTTGCTGGCCGTCCGCAGCCATGAAGCTCTGGACGAAGAGGAAGCGGAATAATGCCTCGTCCGACAATCGCCGAAGTATCGGCCCGATGTGATGTACTGGAAGAACGCTCGACAACACGGCATGCCGAGATCAAGGAGTTGTTTAAGGATGACGAAAAGCTTCTCGAAGAGATCAAGACGCTTCGAGTTGATGTGACCGAGTTGCAGAAAGACAACGCCTTACTCCGGCAGCGGGTGGATGAACACTTGAAGCGGGTCGAGAAGTGGGACACGCGGTTCTGGGGCTTGATCGTGGTGCTTGTGGGCGCGTTGCTGTCGTTGTCCGCCGGGCTGATTGTGGTGCTTGTCAAGAAGTGACCGTAGGTGATGAACATGAACCGTTTTTACAACACGAATCTGCCCGCCGATCTTCGCCTGTTGAAGGATGAAATCGAGGGGTACGCCCGGTCGTATGGTCTCGACTTTTACGAGACGATCTTTGAAGTGGTCGATGCGGACAACCTGAACGAAATCGCTGCCTACGGCGGCTTTCCGACGCGGTACCCGCACTGGTCGTTCGGGATGCAATACGAGGAACTGAACAAAAGTTATAGCTATGGGCTGTCCAAGATCTACGAAATGGTCATTAACAACGACCCGTGTTATGCCTACCTGATGCGGTGCAATCACACCGTCGATCAGAAGCTCGTGATGGCGCACGTTTATGGGCATTGCCTCGCTCCGGAAACGAAAGTAGAAACGCGGGGCGGGGTCAAACCGATTGCGGACATTCAGGAAGGCGAAGAAGTTCTAACCCACAAGGGTCATTATCGACCCGTGACCGCAGCCGTTCGGCGGAAGCACTCCGGGCCGATTTACAAACTGTCTGTGGGCGGGAGCAATCAAGTTGTTCGGATCACGGGTGAACACCCGGTACTCGTGGTTCGCGGTTCGGCGTGTGTCCTGGCCGGTCGAGAGTCGGTGCCCTGCCGACCAACGTGCCAAATCCAACACAAGTGTTCGGCCCCACGCCCTTACAGTTCGTACCGAACGGAATGGGTGCCCGCCGCCGACGTGCGGGCCGGCGATTGGGTCGCGTTCCCCAAACGAAAGCCGATCCCCGAGTTAGCCGCGAAAGCGGTCGAAATCCCGTTTGATAAGGTGCTGCACCGTCGGCGACGAGTCGGCCAACACGTTCTACCCGTGGACGAAGCACTGGCTAAGTTTATCGGCTATTTCATCGCCGAAGGGAACGCCCAACACCGGGGGCTAATCGGATTCGGGTTCCACCGGGACGAAACCGATTACCAGCAAGAAGTCGGCAGACTGGCGAATTCGCTGTTCGGGGCGAATGTGGGGGCGGATCGGTCCCGCACCGCGCTGGCTACGACCGTTCGGTTCAACAATTTGGAAGTCGCGCGGTGGCTGCGCGAGGTGGTCGGATCGCACGCCGACATGAAGCGAATTCCGGACTTCCTGTTTGAGCAGAGTGACGAGCAACTGCTACGAAATTGCCTAGCCGGGCTGTTCAACGGTGACGGTACATACACGCAAGCCACGGGGCGACGATCCGGGACGCTTTCACTAGCCACGATCTCCGAACCGCTCGCTTACCAACTTCGTCACGCTTGCTTGCGGTTCGGTATTAAGACGTCCATCTACGTTCGTCACCGAAGAAATCGGCGTCCGAGCTACGACCTGATCTGGTCCGGCGAGTCGGCCCATGCGCTGAGCCATTTGCTGTTGAACGATGATGTCATTCAAGGAGACAGACAGTTCGAGCGATCGTGGTCGGACGCGGACTACCTGTACCAGCCGGTGCGCTCGATCGAGACCGAACCGTATTCGGACTACGTCTACAACTTCTCCGTCAGCGAGGACGAGAGTTACACTTTGGCTGCTGGGTTCGCAGTCCACAACTGTGACTTCTTCAAGAACAACGCTTACTTCGCCCACACCACGCGCAAGATGATGGACGAAATTGCCAACCACGCCTCCCGGATCCGACGGTACACGGAGCGGTACGGCGAAGACGAAGTCGAAGCGTTTGTCGATCGGTGTATGTCGATTGATGATCTCATTGACATCCATTCCGTGGCCATCAAACGGCGTGACGACCACACCCGGTATGATTTTTCCTCGAAAGACTCCGACGACCGCAGCGAAACGGAATCACTCCGCTTTCGCAGCAAGCCGTACATGGATCGGTTCATCAACCCGCCGGTCCCGATGCAAACCGAGGATGAAGCCCGACGGCTCCGGGAGCAACCGAACGTCGCCAGTTTTCCGGAGCATCCGGAGAAAGACGTGTTGTTGTTCTTAATCGAACACGCTCCCCTGAAGAACTGGCAACGGGACGTGCTGTCCATCATCCGCGACGAAGCGTATTACTTTTACCCCCAAGCCCAAACCAAGATCATGAACGAAGGGTGGGCGTCGTTCTGGCATTCCACGATGATGACGCAGAAGGTGCTGGACCCGTCCGAACTGATTGATTACGCCGACCATCACTCGGGCACAATGGCAACAAGTTCCCGTCGCCTCAACCCGTACAAGCTTGGCATTGAACTGTTGCGCGACATTGAATACCGCTGGAACACCGGGCGGTTCGGGCCGGAGTGGGAGAACTGTGACGACCTGGATGAAAAGCGCGCGTGGAACAAGCCGACCGGCCTGGGGCGGGAGAAAATCTTTGAAGTCCGCAAGGTCCACAACGACATCACGTTTATTGATACGTTCTTAACGCCGGAGTTTTGCTTCGAGAACAAGATGTTTTCGTTCAACTACCAAGACCAGACCAAGAACTACGTCGTCGAGTCGCGGGAGTTTGACAAAGTCAAGCAACGCCTGCTCTCCAGTTTGACCAACTTCGGCAAGCCGTGGATTTACGTGCTGAACGGCAACCACCGGAACCGCGGCGAGTTGCTGTTGCGGCACGTGTATAATGGGGTAGAGTTGAACAAGGCCGAGGCCCGCGACACCTTGGTGAATCTGTTCTTCGTGTGGGGCCGTCCGGTCCACATTGAGACGGTCATTGATGACAAGCCGACACTGGTCAGCTTCGACGGCACGGATCAATCCCAACAATTAATCGGAGTTGAAAATGACTCTCGACGAACTGCTCCTGGAAAAACTAAGTAGCTGGCGCCCGACAGCCGATGGCCGGCATTCCCTGACGGAATCATTCCCCGAACAGGGGTGGACGGTCACGCTGGCCGCCGACCGCACCGACACCATCGGCACCGTGGCCTGGGAACTGTCCCTGGCACGGAATGCCGAACCCCCGGCTGGTCTTACCCTGCCAACATGGGCCAACCAGATTGCAGACCGCAATTCCGGATTACTCGAAGACTTAAAGGTGTTTGAAGTTGATGCCACGTTGAATGAAGCCGTCCTACGCAGTGACTCACCGGCCGTGCGTGGCGACGATCGCTTCTATTACGAAGTGCGGCTGAGCGGGTTGTCACTGGCCACGGTGCGGCGTTACAAAGCGAACCGCTCGGCGGGCACGCGCCGGGAGCAAACTGGCTTTACGTTGACGCACGAATCGTTGGCGAAGTTGGCGGGCGATATTGCGGGATGATGTGGTGTGAGGCATGTTCCCCCCTCCCTTTTTCAAGGGAGGGCTTTCGTTTCCTGCTTGTTCACTTCGCAAGCTTGTCTTGACCCTGTTGGACTGTCGAGCTAAATTCTTGGCTTGCTCAAGTTTCCCAAGTTCGCGGAACAAGGACGCTCCGCATGTTGTCGCCCCGTCTGCTCGCACAAGTTGCGATTGCCTGCTTCGCCGTCTTCAACATCGTGTTCTTATTTGCGATCTGTCCACTCGGGCTGGCACCGGATGAAGCCCATTACTGGGATTGGTCGCGGCAATTGGATTGGAGTTATTACAGCAAGGGGCCGCTCGTCGCCTTGTTGATCCGTGGCAGTTGTGAACTGTTCGGTCACACCATGCCCGCCGTGCGGTTGCCCGCCGTGGCGTGCAATTCCCTGTTACTGCTCGCACTTTACGAACTCAGTGCCCGAACGTTTCGCAACGAACGGTTGGCACTCGTCACAATTCTCCTCGCCATGACACTCCCGCCCCTGACCGTCGGCGCTGTGATGATGACGATTGATGCACCCTATTTGTGCGCCTGGGGGTGGGCGTGTGTGTTCGCACAACGAGCGGTGGAAACGCAGCGAATGCGCGATTGGCTGTTGGCCGGGCTGATGTCACTGGTGGGCGTCTTGGCGAAGTATACGATGTTGCTTTTTCCGCTGTGTGTGGGCTTATATTTGCTCACCAATTCGGCCCGCCGAGTGCAACTTCGTGGCGTGGGATTTTGGTTGATGACCTCAGTCGCACTCCTCGGAATTCTGCCGATTTGCATCTGGAACGCCACCCATGATTGGCTCGGGGTTCGGCACGTGTTTACACAGGCGGGGCTAACGTCAAACACCACGTTCGATCCAAGCGGGCTGCCGGATTTTTTGGTCGGGCAGTTTGCGGTGCTGTTGGGTTATTGGCTGTTCGCCTGGGTTACCGCAATAGTCCAGTTCCGACCGTGGCGGAACTCGAACGCCAATCTCGCGTTCCTGTGGTGGCTGTCGGTCCCGGTGTGGCTGCTGTTTGCGATCACGTCACTCAAAACCAAAGGGCAGCCGAATTGGCCAGCAGCGGCCTATGTGACGGGGTTCGTACTCGCGGTGGCGTGGGTCGTGCAGCAAGTCAACTCGCCGCCAACCCCGTACCGTTTATTCGCTAAAGTTTGCTTAATCGGCGTTATCGTTCTAGGGTTGGGCCTGTCGTGTTGTGCGCGCTGGCCGCATACGCTCCGGGTGGTGCTTGCGGAATTGGCACCCGCACCGACGCGGGACAAGATCGCGCCGGTTCGCCAACTGGACCCGACGTGTCGGCTAGAAGGCTGGCAACAATTAGCGAAAATTGTTGATGACCTGCGGGCGAAGATTCAGGCCGAAGAAGGACGCGAGCCGTTGGTGGCGGGGATGACCTGGACCGTGCCGGGTGAACTGGCGTTCTATTGCCAGGGGCACCCGACGGTGTACTGTTTTGGCCCGATTGTTGGGGAGCGGTTTAGCCAATACGACCTGTGGCGACCCAATCCGATTCGGGACGCGCAAGTCTTTGCAGGGCAGACGTTCGTGTACATCGGCGAAGCCATCCCAGACGCACAACAAGTTTTTGACCGGGTGGACCCGCCAGTCGAGGTGATTGCCTCAGACGGTGGAATCCCGGTCGCCGAGTGGAAAGTTTGGGTTCTTCACGGGTTTCGGGGCTTTCCCGCAAACACCAACGAGATGCGACATCCGTCGTACTGAATCAAGATATTGAGGGGTATGGTTGTGGAAACATGGAAGGTCACGTGTGGTTCGTGCAACCACGCATGGAAGCTCAACGGCAACTGGTCGGAGTACGAGCGGCAAGCGATCGAGTCTCGACCGTGCCCCAACTGCAGCGCTTACACTCTAAGCAGTCCCGAGCCGAAAGCCAAGAAGAAGCGCCGGTCACCGTGGATGCTTGTCGGCGGACTGGCGCTCAGCCAAGCCCAACGAAGTTAGATTTTTCGGGGATCGGGTGTCGGGTTTGAATGGGTTGTTGTTGAGCAGTTAAAGCCCACGAATCATTATTCGTGGGCGTTGTGCATTGTAAAACCCGTTCCACGCACGCCAACTTATCCGCCCACCGAAATTCCGTTCGCACCCGCTCATCACCCACTTTTCCCAATCGTTCTCGCAACGCCACATCGTTCACAATCATCCGAAGCGTCTCCGACAATTCATTGACATTGCCGCACCGCACCTGCAATCCATCATCACCATCCCGCACCAAATCACCGGGGCCGCCGGCACGATACACAACAACCGGCTTGCCGTTCGCCCAGGCTTCCAGCAACACCAGCCCAAACGAATCGGTGCGTGACGGCAGCACGAAGGCGTCGATTCCGGCGAAGAAATCGCGCTTCATCGCGTCACTGATTTGCCCCATGCGGATCACTCGATGCTTCAGCGGAAAGGCATCCCAGAATCGGCGAAAGTTCGGCATCTCCGGACCAGCGAGTACGATCCGGGCGTTCTCAGGAAGCGGATGAACCGTTTTTAACAAATCAACGGTCCCCTTCTCCACGCTGTTGTTCGCCAAGTGACCAAGTACCACTGTGTCCGACGCGACGCCCCACGTCTGCCGAATCACCGCCCGATCTCCCCCAGTGCATTCTTGGCTATCCACACCCAGACCTTGCAGCGTCACTTTTGCAGACGGAACACCCAACTGCACGACCGCGTCGAACTCCGATTCGGTTTGCACAAACACGCCATCCGCTTGTCGCAACAGCCATCGCAACGGGCGGGATGTGTATTGCTTACGGGTGCGGTCGTGCGGATCGGTTGGATCACCCAGATGTAGAAACGGCGTGAGGAAAAACGGCACCCCACGTCGTCGCGCCAACTTCAACCCACACGCAATCGGGAACGAGTACGGAAACGCAAACGCATGGACGGCATCGAGTGGACCCTCATACTTCGCAGCTTCACGCCACATGCCGAGGCACACCGGGTTGCACGGCATCGTCAGCGATTGCCACCGCGGATGGGGAATCAACGACAACGCTTTCAGAAGGTACCGTCGTCCCGGAAAACCAAGTGGGGGGAACCGCCGGATGTCGGGATCGACACGACTAGAAATACTCGCGCGTCGTGGTTTCCACATTTCTTCCAACTCGATCGCATTGCTCGTCCACACCTGCACTGTGTGGCCACGGCCCATCAGAAACTCCGTTAGTCGCGCGCAATAGGCTTCCGCGCCGCCGAGTGCGGGGGGGTAGCGATGAATAAAGTGTGCGACGTGCATTCAATCGCCGTCCGTGGCGGGAATTAAAACTGCCCTGAAGCGGGCCGATTGTATACGATACGACTTCGGTAAACATCCCGAACCGACCGGCCCCCTCCCGAGGCACTTGTCCGCGATGATCCGTATCTCCCAACTTGCAGCGTCCGTTCAGCCGTCCGCCACCCTTGCCGCCGGGGCCAAAGCCCGCGAGCTGCGCGCGAAGGGCGTCACGGTGTTCGACTTCAGCCTCGGCGAACCCGACTTCAACACGCCGAAACACATCTGCGACGCCGCCGACAAGGCCATGCAGACCGGGCAGACGCACTACACGCCGGCGGGCGGAACGGCGGAGTTGAAGAAGGCGATTGCGAAATGGTACGGGCGGACCTACGGGTTCGAGTGCGGCCCGGAACACGTGATCGTGTCCAACGGCGCGAAGCACAGCATACACAACGCCCTCGCCGCCCTCGTCGGACCCGGTGATGAAGTCATCATCCCAACACCCTACTGGGTCAGCTACAGCGACCTCGTGCAGATGACCGGGGCCAAGCCGGTGCTAGTTTCGACGACGCTGCAAGCCCGCTTCAAAATGACGCCGCAACAATTGCAGGCTGCGTTCACGCCGAAGACCCGGATCGTGATGTTGAACTCGCCGTCCAACCCGACCGGCACCGTCTACACCCGCGCCGAACTGGACGCGATTGTCGAAGTGATTCTGCCAACCGATGCGGTCATTCTGAGCGATGAAATCTACGAACAACTCACCTACGGCGACGCAAAACCTACGTGCGTCGTAACCCTCCGCCCCGAGTTAAAAGCCAGGACCATCACCATTAGCGGTGCCAGTAAAAGTTACGCGATGACCGGCTGGCGGATCGGTTGGGCGGTCGCACCCGTGGAGGTCGTCAAGGCGATGGACAACATCCAAAGCCAAGAGACGAGTTGCCCGTCGAGCATCTCCCAGGCCGCGATGATAACCGCACTCGAATCGCCGGAATCCGCGACGTGCATCGCCGAGATGCTCAAGGAATTCTCCGCCCGCCGCGACATCGTGTACTCCCGATTGGCCGAGATTCCCGGCGTGCAGTTCGACAAGGCCGACGGCGCGTTCTACGCCTTCTTCCAAGTCACGGACCACTTCGGCAAAACGTTCGGCGACAACAAGCCGGTGACAGACTCAATGACCTTCTGCACCACCCTGTTGGAACAAGCCCACGTGAATCTGGTCCCCGGTGCCGCGTTCGGTGCGGAAGGGTTCGTCCGCATGTCGTTCGCCACCAACCGCGAAACGATCGAATCGGGCCTGAGCCGGTTGAAAGACTGGCTGGCAAGCGGGAAGTGAGTGAACTCCGAACAATCAGAACGTGGTTGATTTCGAGGTGATGTCGGGTACTATCAGAATGAACACTGATGACTGGAGCGTATCACGATGGCAATACTACAAGAAATCAAAGCAGCCGTGGCGACTTTAACGCCTGCTGAACAACTCGAACTCATGGACTTTCTCGAAAGTGCGGCGAACGGACCGCACGATCTCATTCGTTCCGAATGGAGCGATCTGGCCGCGAAACGTCTGGCTGAACATGAAGCCGGCATTCGTAAGGCCGTTCCCTTCGATACCGTTTTCAATCGCCTCAAAATCAATTAGGGCGTATGTCAATTCTCGAAATTGATACCGAAGCGCGGGTGGAAATCCAGAATGCAGCGGATTATTACGACCGACTGCAACCGGACCTCGGCACCCGTTTTGAAGCGGATCTTTTGCGGACGCGCGATCGCATCCTCTCGAATTCGCTGATGTATGCTGAAGAGGAAGATGGTTTCCACTACGCCATCCTCGATCACTTTCCCTACTCGCTCATTTATAAAACTTTCGATGACCGCATACTCGTCGTCGCCCTTGCTCATCACAAGCAACGTCCTGGCTATTGGTACAATCGAATGCGACGTTGATGCTTGATTGCCCGAATAATTACTTTACAGACCGCAAAACCGGGTCAATTTCGTCCGTCTTGTTCAAACTCGCGGATGGACTGCACCCAGAACAACCACGCGGCGACTGCGGTCAGTACCGATACAACCACTGCGAGGACGAACCACACGAGCCACGACTTTTCGTCGCTGAATTTCCAGATTACCAACGGGGCGAGCGTGAGGCCGCCGATCATCGGTTGAAGCCACATCACCGCTTTGGTGGCGGTCCGGCAACGGATCGACAGCCACAGGCCGTAGCTCACCGCGCACGGGATTGCCACCGCGACGAAACCGCTCATTGGCAACACCAGTTGCGGAACATCGGACACGAGAAAGCCGAGCGGGATCAAGACCACTCCGGGGATGCCCAAGGCCCAGGATCGCACGATGCTCATCCGCCATTTGGGCCACAGAATCGTTCGACGATCGACGGGGATTGCCAGTAACGATTCGAGCGTCAGCCGTTGTCGCTCGCGCACCACACTACCCGTCGCGGCGGAACCGATCACCAGCAGGTAGGTGAAGAAGCAACCGGCACCCATGATGAGAAAGATGTTCGACCCGGCGTCATTTCGGCGCCCTTCCGCAAAACTCCAGAACACGGTGACCAACGCAATGACGGCCATAAACGCCACGATGATGCCGACGGCCACGCCGACGGCAATCAACACGCCACGCATGGAATCGTCGTCGGCGGTTCGCTTCAATCCGGTCGTGTGCTTCTCTTTCCAGAGGAACGGGTCTTTCTCATCGACTCGCGGGCGGTTGCGAATTTCCTCCGGCACCGGCATCCGAACCGGCGGTGGCCGCCGCCGACGCCGAAACCGGGGTGGTTCAAGGTCGCGGTCCGAACGACTGGCACTTGGCATCGGATATGGGGGAATGACTCGAACGAGTTTGGCCGTGGGCAACGGCACAGAATTGCCGTCGGCCACGAATTCGATTGGCTCGTCGAGAATCAGCAGTTCGTTGGATGGCAGTTGATCGTCACCCCGAAGCTTGGCAACGGGTAAACCGTCGGGGCGTTTTCGCTTCGACTCTGCTCGTTCTGTCTTCTTGTTCCGGATAGGCTTAGCGCGCATTTTTCGGACCCAGCGGACACCCATCCACACCGCCCCGAGTGCCACGAGTAATTGCACGGCGGGGTAAGCCAACCCGATCGCGTAAAACGTTTCCGGCGCGTTGGCTTCCATCCCCCACAACACAAAGATGATGCCGAACGGGCTAAGAATCGGGTGCAGGCCGCAGCCGACAAACACGTGCAACGCCGTCAGCCCGTAGGACCGGAACAGCGCTCCGCGATAGGTATCGACGGCCACGGCGCTCGCCGCGCTGATTGCGGCGAGCATCGTGATGGTCGTCGCCGTGATGAGGTAGCCGACCAATAAAAACTTCAAGCTCACGCCGCCGTAAAGTTGCGTGATCGAGAGGATCGGCAACCCGGCGAACATGATGCCGAGCAAAAACACCAACCGCCCGAGGAACTTGCCAAGCAGAATCTCACGGCTCGTCAGGTCGCTGATGAGAATGAAGATGAAGGTCTGCTTCTCCTTTTCCTCGGAGATGCCCCCGGCGGCATAGGCTGGCGTCAACAGACACAGCACGGCAAGTTGCGTGAACAGAAACGTCAGGGCGAACCGTTCCCCGAAGCGGGCGGATTGTTCGAGGGGCATACTTTGGCTGGTGGCGGTGAACAGTTCCCACGGGTCGGATTGCTGGAACCAGACGAGCGTAAAAATGGTCAGCACGAACAACAGGGACACCGCAAGGATGAACCGGGCGCGGGCGTCTTGACCGCGCCGGGCGAGCCGAATCAACTCCCAGCTAAACAGCGGTCCCACCCACCCCGTGCGGGTCGGTTTCCGCGTGGGGATTGGTGGGGGATTGTGTTCGGGTTCGATGGCGGCTTCGGGCACGTGGGATTACCGAGTGTTGCGATCTTGGAGGCCCAGTGCGTACCCGGCGAGGCCGAACGGGCGGTACGTCCCCTTGCCCCAACGGTCGAAGCCATCGACGGTTTTCTTGTCGCCCGCCGCGCTGTTGTTCCGAGCGAGTGCCAACCGTGCCCAGGCGTGCCCGAGTTTGTGTTCTCTCGCATCGGACGGGATTTCTGCCAACGATTCTTCTGCCAGTTTCGGCGTCGGTGCGGCGAGGAATTGCTGCCGAAGGAAGTCCGCTTTCGCCCACGCGCGGGCGTCGTCTTTCGAGATGGCCTTCGTAAACGTCTCCAGCTTGTCCGGTTGATTCGCCCGCCCCGCTTGTGCCGCGAGGCGGATCAGGGTGAAGTCCGGAATGGTACCGGCTTCCTTCTTTTTGCCGTCCGTGTTAACGATGTCGGCTGCCGCCTGCACCGCCGGTCCGGGGTCCGCCGACAGCTCGGCGATCAAGGCCAATGCCTTCAATCGGCCGTCGCTTCGTCCCGGCCGTTTCGCCAAATCAATCGCTTCTTGGGGGCTGTTTTTCAGCACGAACAGTGTGCAATGAAGAGTCCGCAACCCCTCCTCGACGAGGCCGGTGCCCGGTGGCAACGTCGGCGCTTTCAACGCCGGCGGTGGGGTCGGCAGTGATTGGCCCAGCGCGATCAACGATCCGGTGGCCGGGCGGCCTGCACCGAGTGTCTGGACGATGCCTTTGACAAGGTCATCGACTTTCGCGGGGTCGTTCGTCGCTTTCAACAGTTCGATTCCGACTTGAGCCGTGGCTTCGACTTGTTCGGCTTCGTTGAACAGAACCGGAATCAGCTTCTCGGCGATGTCCGCGTGTTGAGACTTGGCCAGTTCCCGAGTCAGACGGCGGATCGTTTGGAGACGGGCTTCCAACGCGACCGGCTTTCCATCGTCGCGCATCGACGTGAGAGTCTGTTTCAGTTCGCCCTGCACGTCGTAGGTCTTCTGGTTAATCTTGGCCCGTGTCGCGCCGACGGGTTGCGGGGCGAAGCGAATCCGTTGATTCTCCTTGACCTTGTCGTCATCCCCACCGAGTGCCAGTTGCGCCATCGCTAGTTCGAGGAACAGCATGTCCCGGCCCATCGACGGCGAGGCCGCTTCGAGTTCTTGCCGGGCTTTTGCGAAGTGGTTCAGACCTTCCTGTAGTTCCTTCTCGTCCTTCTTTTCCCGGCGTGCAGCGTACTCACCGGCACTGATGGACAATGCAGCGCGGAAGAGCGGTGCTTCGCTCGGGG
>JANLRE010000494.1:0-1416 GCA_031368205.1 Fimbriiglobus sp.
CATCGAACTGGGTGCGGACGACGAAACCGCGAACTTCCCGGTGATCTACGCCTCGGGGCGAGCGGGCATTGCCACGACCGACATGGCAGTCGAACCCAAGGATTTGCAGCCACTCTTCGACGCGATCCTCGAAAAAGTTCCGCCGCCGGAAGTCGATCTGGACGCGCCACTGCAAATGCAGGTCATGGCCCTGTCGTATTCCGAGTTCGTCGGCAAAATCGCCGTCTGTCGAATCTTCAGCGGCAAGGTCCGCAAGAATCAACGGGTCACCGTCGTCAAGCAAAAAGACGGCTCCACGGTGCAGGACACGATCGTCCAAGTCATGGAGTTCGAGCGGTTGGCACGGAAAGAAGTGGAAGAGATGAGCGCGGGCGACATCTGTTCCATCACCGGCATCGACGACGCCGACATCGGCGACACGATTTGCGAACTCGATCAGCCGCGTCCAATGGCCCCGCTGACGATCGACGAGCCGACGCTGGACATGCTCTTTAAGGTCAACGACTCGCCGTTTGCTGGACTCGAAGGCAAGCCACTAACCAGCCGGGAATTGCGCGACCGCCTCGACCGCGAACTGCAACACAACGTCGCCCTTCGCGTTCGCCCCGGTGATCGGGAAAGCGAGTTCAGCGTGTCCGGGCGTGGGATGTTGCACCTCGGGGTGTTACTCGAATCCATGCGTCGGGAAGGCTCGGAAATCGCGGTCGGCAAACCGCGCGTCATCACCAAGGAAATCAACGGCAAGACGCACGAACCGGTGGAATACCTCGTCGTGGAAGCGCCGACGGAACACTCCAGTTCCGTGATGCGACTGGTGCTGGAACGGCAAGGCGAGTGCGTCAAGATGGAAGGCGGCCACGGGAACCAGACGCACATGGAGTTTCACATTCCCGCCCGCGGCTTGATCGGGATGCGAACGCGGATGCTAACTGCCACGCAAGGCACCGCCATCATGCACCACAACTTCCACGAGTACCGCCCCGTCAAGGGCACAATGGCGGGCCGGGCCAACGGGGTGCTGATTTCGATCGAAACGTCCAAGGCCACGGGCTACGCCATCGAAGCGTTGCAAGACCGGGGGATGTTGTTCGTGTCGCCGATGCAGGCGGTTTATGAAGGCCAAATCGTCGGCGAAAACAACCGCGACAACGACCTCACCGTGAACGTCACCCGCGCGAAGGCCCTCACGAACATGCGGAGTGCCGGCGCCGAAAAGAACGTCCCGCTCCGCCCGCCGATGCAGTTCTCGATGGAAATGGCCCTCGAATACATCGAAGACGACGAACTCGTCGAGATCACCCCCGATTCGATCCGGATGCGCAAACTGTTCCTGAAAGAACCTGAGCGGAAGCGGTCCAGTCGCGGCAAGTAGGCAGTGTCTCAGTTTAGTTTAGAACGACCAGAAATTATGGGCAT
>JANLRE010000511.1:0-3898 GCA_031368205.1 Fimbriiglobus sp.
TGTGCCTCTGTGTCTCTGTGGTTAATCTGGTTTTCAGAGGGCCAGAGACAGAGAGTGACACCCAAGCAGAATCTAACCGTGGCCGAACCGGAACAACAGCGTGAAACACCGAAACCAATCAACGCCTTCCGGCATTTTGCAGAATGGAGTACGACAGATGAACCCCATCGTTGGCATCGGTGAGTTGCTTTGGGACGTGTTCCCCGATGGCCGCAAAGTGCCAGGGGGTGCGCCGTTTAACTTTGCGTTTCACTGCCATCAGTTTGGCCACAAGGCAGTGATCGTGTCGCGTTTGGGCAACGATGATCTGGGGCGCGAGTTGCGGGAAGCCGTGAAGGGATTCGGACTCAGCGACGAGTTCATCCAGACGGACGACCGGCACGAGACCGGCACCGTGCAAGTGACCCTGACCGACGGCCAACCCAGTTACCGCATCACCGAAAACGTGGCGTGGGATGCGTTGGAATGGAACGAGAGCCTGCAAAATTTGGCGCACAATTGCCGGGCCGTTTGCTTCGGCACACTGGCACAACGAAGCGAGCCATCAGGGACAACGATCCGTCAATTCGTGACAGCATCCCGGTCTGCCGAGGCATTGCGGGTCTTCGATGTCAATCTGCGACAACACTACTACACCCGAGACGTTTTGTGCGCCAGTTGCGAATTAGCCGACATCGTAAAAATCGCGGACAACGAACTGTCCAAACTGCTTGAGTTAGATGGCGTGGTCACGATCGAAGAGTTGCGTCAACGATTTGATTTGCAGGCGGTGTACCTGACGTGCGGGGCTGACGGGGTACGGTTCGCGTCAAAAGACGGGGAGGTTGGCTCAGTGAGTGGTGTCCCGACGCAAGTGATCGACACTGTTGGTGCCGGGGATGCTTTCACGGCAGCAATGGTGTGCGGGCAACTGGAAGGGCGGACGGTGTTGGAGTGCGTGCGGTTTGCGAACCAGTATGCTGTAAAAGTGTGCGAACATCGGGGGGCAACACCGGAGCTTGAACGCCCATGAAAAGCCCATGAAAAAGCCCATGAACGATCGTTCATGGGCTTTTATACCCGCTATCGACCCTCGCGCAGGCGGTCGCCCAGGAAGTTTTCCAGATCGAGCACGTCGTAGATTTTCTTGACAGTCTTGTCCACGTCGTATTCGACGCGGCGGAAGGTGATGGTCTCGTTGTCCAAGGTCACGTAGCAGGCGCGCCAGTTGCCGTCACGGGGCTGGCCGACGGAGCCGACGTTGCAGAGCGTTTTCTTCCCGTCGAGTTTGTACGTGCCGCTCATGTCTTCCGGCGAAATGAATTGTAAGCTTTCGGTGAAGATGCCCGGCACGTGCGTGTGGCCTTGGAAGCAGTACTTCTCCACGAGCGCGTAAATCCGCTCCATCTTGCGTTGGTTGTAAATGTCCTCGGGGAACACGTACTCGTTCAGCGGGTTGCGGGCGGAGCCGTGGACGAACAGGTGGCCGTTTTCGCGGTGCGAGCGGGGGCGTTCGGCGAGGAACTCCCAGCGCTTTTCGCGGACCGCTTTCGGCTCGGGGCCGGATTCGAGTTGCGCGCGGGTCCAGAAGATCGCCCGCTCTGCCGAGGCGTTGAACCCGTCCGGGTCGAACATCGCCCCTTGGTCGTGGTTGCCCATCAGCACGAGCTTGCAGTCGATGATGAGGTCGATACACTCCCGCGGGTTGGGGCCGTACCCGACGACATCGCCGAGACAGTAAATCTCGGAGATGCCCTGGGATTTAATGTCCGCCAGCACAGCCTGAAGGGCTTCCAGGTTGCTGTGAATGTCGCTGATGATCGCCTTCACGCCGTAACTCTCTCGGTCAGGCCGGGCGTAATCCGCCCCGGCTTTATCCTGGGTATAATGGACAAGTATAGACCACAAGACCACTTCCGTAAACTAACACACTTTATTCGGCGGTCCGAACAGTGGTCAAGCGGGCATTTTGGGTAACTCCGGCAAAATCCCGACAACCAGTTGTAACGATTGTGCTGTTCTCAATTCAGGGTTTCTTCGCAGTTCCATTCTAACCTCAGACTTGACCATAAACGCGGCGAATCCGCTCGATAAACGGCCGACTCGTCGCCTCGTACTGGCGGAAGATTTCCCGACCGATCGTGTAAACCTCGACGGTTCCGGTGGCAATAACGGTGGCGCTGCGGGGTTCATTCGTCACCAAGGAACGGTCACCAAAGAAATCTTGCGGCCCCAGTTCCGCGACCCCGCGAACGCCGGACCCGTCGTCTCGTTCAATGCGAACCACGCCCCGGCGAATCAAGTAAAACAGGCTCGCTTCCGTGACCGGATCGCCCTGGCGAATGATCGCGTCACCGGCGCGAAACACTTCCACGCAGCCCCGCAATTTTGCCGCGTCCACGGTACGGACCGGGATGTCGGGGTGCAATCCAATGCACACGCTATCGGCGATCGCCTGTTGCTGTTCCGGCAGGATCGCGGCAAAGAACCCGCACTTTCGCAACCCCTCCGCCACGAACAGTCGCTCCGCCACGACCACGTTCGACATGATCTTGCCGCGCTCCATGTGAACGATACGGTCGGCGCGATTCATAATCCGCGAGTCGTGGGTGACGATCAAACTGGTGGAGCCTTTCTCGCGGGTCAGTTCCGGCAACAGCTTGGCTTGCTCGTCGGTCAGGCGGCCCGTTTCATCATCCGGCTCGTCGGGTTTGCGTACCAGTTTCGCCGTCTCCACGTCATCCCGTTCGCGCGCCAAGTGTTGCAGCAACGTGATGACCGCCAGCCCGGAGTTCGCGTCCAGCGCGGCAGTCGGTTCGTCGGCGAGAATTAACTTCGGCTTGTTGATGAGCGCCCGCGCCACGGCGACCCGTTGCCGTTGCCCACCGGACAAGCCCGCCGGCTTATACCCCGTTCGCGCGGCGAGGCCGACGTAAGTGAGTAGTTTTTGAACTTCGGCAGCATCGTCCGGGCCGGAGGGGAAGAGTTCACGGGCAAGCTGAATGTTTTGCGTCGCCTTCAACGAATCGAACAGGTTGTGCCGTTGAAAAATGAACCCGATCAATCGCCGAGTTTGCACCAGCCCCGCTTCATCGAGTCCCATGAGGCAGTGGTATTTCCCCAGCACGCCGTCCCAGATTTGGATGTCGCCGGTTTGCAAACTTCGCAGGCCACCGATGAGTGTCAGAATCGTCGTCTTCCCAGACCCCGACGGCCCGCTCATGATGACCAATTCACCGGGCATGACTTCGAGATTGTTGTCAAAAAGCACCTGAGATGTCGCGTCCCCACTGCCGAACGTGTGGTTCACCCCATGCACCCGCAACAGCGGTTCCCCCGGCGGCGGTAGTTGGTACGACCCTGGCATCCGTGAACTCTCCTTGGCTCAAAACAGTTACCACGAATCACACGAATCAAATCACGATAAGCACGAATCCTGCGGAACACACCATCCGTGGCACGTTCAACATTGTAGCGGCGCGAGCCGCAAGAGGGATGCCAACGATTGAACCGTTTTCGGGTAGTGGCCTAGTTCAGTGTTGATGTTACCAACTGGTGAACTGGTTTCCAGCTTGCGTGCTTCCGAGTGGTGAGCAATAATCCGGGTATGCCAAACCGCTCACGCAAGCCGAAATTACCGGACCCGAACACCACGGCGTTCGACATCATCCAGGCCATATCCGGCGAACCGGCCCCAGTGCCACCGGACGACGGCAAAGACCCGGCTGCGGTCGCCCTGGGGCGCAAGGGCGGGTTGAAGGGCGGGAAGGCGCGGGCCGCGAAGCTCACTCCGGAGCAGCGGTCGGAGATTGCGCGCAAAGCTGCAGCGTCGCGGTGGAAGAAGAAAGCATAACCTCGTCTTCCGTCTCCTCGTCCAGCAACCCATCGAAGAGCGTCGGCCCGCGGTACACGGGCTTTT
>JANLRE010000520.1:0-1234 GCA_031368205.1 Fimbriiglobus sp.
GAGCTCGACGAGGTCGTCGAGCTCCTCGCGTTTCAGGTGACTGGTTTTGCCATGCTTGTCGGCTTTGTTGTGATCGGTGAAGACGCTGTGCAACGTCTTCGCGCGGCCGTCGTGCAGGTAGCTGTTGACGCGGTAAACGCCGAGAAGCGTGGGCGTGTCGTACTTCGGCCCGATCTTTTCCGTGGCCGCGTCGCCGGTGCCGATGTCGTGGAGGTTGAACGGCTTTTCGCGTTTGCTGTCGGTGTAGTACGGCCCGTTGTGGCACGTCGCACACTTGGTTTCACTGCTCTTGAAGATTGTCTGGCCGCGCTGGGCGGCTTCGCTGAGCTTGCCGGGGGCCGGGTTGTGCGGCGAGAGGCGGAAGTTGAAGCTGTTCGTGTAGATCGCCAACGCATCCAGGTCGTGGGACAAGCCGGCGGTTTTCTGGTCGAGTTCGGCGAAGTCGGTGAACCCGGTTCGGCTCTTGACCGACTGCTTGGCGAGGCCACGGCCTTGCATCAACTTGCCGCGAATCGTGTACTCGAAATCTTGCACTTCGTCGCGGTCGGCGGACCAGTGCAGCGGGTGCGTGTGGGCCAAGCCGAACAAGTTCGGCGACTTGCGATGCCCCTCAGGGTTCTGCCACACGCGACCATCGTGCAAGCCGTCCGGGTGGCACGAACTGCACGCGATCCAACGGGCACTGCCCATCGGCTGCAACGCCGTTTGAAACAGTTCCTTTCCGCGCCGCCATTCGGGCGTGTGGGCAGGGGTACAAACCGGGATCGTGGCGAGTTTGCTCTTCATCAGTTCATCGAAGACCACGACAGAGTAGTCTAGCGTGTTGTAGATGTAGACTTCCTTGCCGTCCGGAGATGTTCGCACCGCACGCGGGTGTTTGCCGACCGTCACCAGCCGCCCGAGGCGATCAATTTCCTGGTAATCGTCATCCAGGGTCTTCGACAGGTTCATGTCGTCGGTGCCCGCGTAGATCGTGTAAATTTTCGACCCGTCCGGCGACACGGCGGCTTCCCACGGATTGGTGACGACCTGCAAATTGTTGAAGGTGTCCAAGGCCAGCGACCGGCGGCGCTTCTCACCCGTTGTCGCGGGGACGAGATCGCAGAACGACAGTTGCGGGAAGATCGAACCGCGTGCGTCCAAGCCCGTCACGCGGCTGCGAATGTGGCTGATGTAGGCCTTGCCCCGCGTGGGATGCAACGTGACGTGGCGGGCGAGATTGTCCTGGGAGTAC
>JANLRE010000508.1:0-2620 GCA_031368205.1 Fimbriiglobus sp.
AATCGCCTCGCGGCCAAACCTGTGGAGGGGGGCAAGGTCTGGGTCAACGGCGTAACGGGACGGGTGGGGAACTTGTACACGAAACAGGCGTATGGGGATTGCGAAGTTCATCTGGAGTTCATGCTGGCCAAAGGGTCGAACTCCGGCATCAAGTTCCACGGCACCTACGAGATTCAACTGCTGGATAGTTTCGGCAACCCGAAGCTATCCGGGAACAGCAACGGCGGGATCTACCCGCGCGCCAAGCTTCCGCCGGAAAACGGCTACCTCGACGACGGCGTGCCGCCCAAAGTGAATGCATCCAAGAAACCGGGTGAATGGCAGACCCTCGACGTGATTTGGAACTCACCCCGACTGAACGAACAAGGCGAGAAAGTGAAGAATGCCAAAGTGGTGAAAGCAATCCTGAATGGCGAAGTGATCCACGAGAACCAAGAGGTGAAGAACGCCACCGGCGGCAATTGGAACAAACCGGAAGTGGCCGACGGCCCCTTCATGCTGCAATGCGACCACGGCCCCACCGCATTCCGCAACGTGAAGATTCGAGCCTTGAAATGAACAAAGGGCGAGCCATCGGCTCGCTCTTTTCAAGAATCAACTGAAGCTTAGTGAGGTTCTTTGGGATACTATTTCGAGAGCACGGAGGAAGTTTCTAACCCCCCTCAGTCCCCCCGCAAGCGGGGGGACGGAAGATCGTTTCTGGCTCCCTCCCCGCTTGCGGGGAGGGGTGGGGTCGAGACTGCCACTTGTCGGTGACCCGCCAAATCCTACGGTTGACATCGATCCTACTTCATTCCAAACCTCACACCGTTAGTACGTCAGCGTCAGGCCGAACGTGAAGCCGTGGATGAACAGGTCGCTTTCGTTCACCCCGGCGACGGTCTTCGTCAGGCCGCGTGCCGTGTACGTTGGCACCGTTGGCAGGTTGTTGATGTTGATTTTGCGGTCCACTTGGTCGCCGGGGCGGGCCACGCTACTCAGGTACATCACTTGGTAGCCGCCGAAGACGTTGAGCCACGATGTCATTTGGTAGCCGAGTTGCAGGCTCCCTTCGGGCAGCACGGCGAAGCGGTTCTCGGAGCGTTCGCCGGTGGCCGCAGGATTGGCGTAGAAGCCACCCGGCGTTGTCGCGGTCGCAACTAACCCACCGCCACCCAACAGGCTCGTCGTGCCGTCAACGTTCACCACTTGACGCACGCCGCCGATTGCGATTTTACCAACCGCGTCCAGGAACAGTGCCCCACGGGTGAAGCTGAGTCGCCCACCGATGTTCGCACCGTAGAACTGGTTGCGGACGCTATATTTGTCGTGTGTTGCAAGGATCGACGGTGACGCCAAACCGATCCCGTCGAACGCCGAGACGCCACCGGGTAGCAATCGCGTCGAGTCGTAAATGTCAAGCCGCTCGTTGACCGACATGTACCGGAAGCCCGTCACGACATCGAGGCTGACCGAGTTGCCTTGAACGATTCGGAAGAATGGGTTGGTTTCAAAGCCCCAAATCTGGTTCGTGTTGTTGACCGACAAACCGCCGATGAACGCGCCCGGTGCCGCGATGACCTTGGACGACTCCCGCCGGCTGGACACGTCGAAGAACGGCCGGGCCAGAACCGTTGTGGCCGTCGGCCCTACGTCCATGTTGTCGTTGGCACGACCCAGGACGAACACGTTGGCTTCAAAGCCGACGCTCGTGGCCCCGACTAACCCGCCGACGCCGACTTTGAAACCGGGCATCGAGCCGTAATCGACCGAGTTGTTCCCGGCGAAGAGTGTGGTACCGGGTCGCCCGACGATTCCGAGCGACGGACCGCCGGTCGCAATCGGAAAGTTTTGCTGGCCCTTGTTGGTCCACATCAGCAAGAAGCTGGCTTCGGTATAAATCTTGGCACCAGGGCTACCCGCCGCACCACTACCGACGAGTGTGCCGCTGCCGGCGAGCACATCGGTGGCGCCGGAAGACCCGCCGTCGTTGTACGACACGACGGGAGCGCCCCCCCCGCCGCTCCCCCCGCCACTCATTGCACCCGAGTACGCATCGGCGGAAGCCGAGACGATCGGGGCTGGGGATTGGGACGGCAGGCTTTGAGCGCCCGCCTTCCCGCTAATCAGGGCCAGGGCAACGCTGGCACCGAGGAAGAACTTCTTCATATCAGCTCCCCGCATCGTAGTTGCGATTCCAAAAAACTCTCGGTAGGCCGAGGGGCCGAACATGGCCGACCCCACCTAACCCGGACTAACAGTACCATCGGCTAAATCAGGGGAGTCGAACGAATCAATTTTGCCGATTCGACCCGCCGACGCGGTAATTCTTGCCCAATCGCTACGAATGCTGGGGCCGCAGTCGATGCAAATTACCAGACTTAGCATTTGAATAGGACTTACGCGGTGCAATTGGGTTTGCCGTAGTATTGACGATTCCTAGCCAAAATCACGAAGGATCACGAAAACACGAAAGTCCGAAAGCACGAAATCGAACCCAAAGATCAAGGATTTTTTCGCGCTAAAATTCTTAGGCTGCTGAATTAGATGTTACGCAGTTGCGATGTTTGGGAGCAGGATGAAGGGTTTGGCGAGGTAGGCTCGCAGGGCGTCGTTGATGATCGATCTCTTGGTGGCGAAC
>JANLRE010000604.1:0-7708 GCA_031368205.1 Fimbriiglobus sp.
CAGTCGTACCCGGCGGACCTGATCCAGAAGATCGAAGTCTATGGCAACGGCGGTGACGACGAGATTCGCATTGATGACGACATCACTTTGCCGGCGATGATTGACGGCGGTGCTGGCAACGACACCATTGAAGGCGGCGGCGGCAACAACACCATCTACGGTGGCCTCGGCAATGACGTGATTGAGGGTGGCGATGGCAACGATGTGATTTATGGTGGCGATGGCAACGACACGATTGACGGCGGTGCTGGCAACGATGTCATCGACGCCGGCAGTGGTAACAACAGCGTGGACGGCGGTGCTGGCAACGACACCATCACGGCTGGCAGCGGCAACGACACGATTGACGGCGGCGACGGCAACGACGTGATTAATGCCGGTGACGGCAATAACTCGGTGAAAGGCGGCGATGGTAACGACACCATCACGGCCGGGTCAGGGAATGACACGATTGATGGCGGTTCTGGCAACGACCTCATCAACGCGGGCGATGGCAATAACTACATTAATGGTGGCGATGGCAATGACACCATCACGGCTGGGTCCGGCAACGACACCATCTACGGCGGTGACGGGAACGATGTCATCAACGCCGGTGACGGCAACAACTGGGTCGATGGCGGGTGTGGTAACGACACCATCAATGCAGGCAGTGGTAGTGACACGCTGTACGGCGGCGACGGCAACGACCTCATCCGGGCCGGGGCTGGCAACGACACGTTGGACGGGGGGGCGGGCAACGACATCCTGGTCGGCGGCGACGGCAACGACCTGCTCGTCGGCGGGGACGGCCGTGACCTGCTCATCGGCGGCTTCGGGGCGGACCGGCTCAACGGCAATGCCCAAGATGACATCCTCATCGCGGGCTACACGTCGTTCGATAACAACGATGGAGCACTCAGTAACATCATGGCCGAATGGACTAGCAGCGGCAGTTACATCTGCCGCGTCAACAACCTGACGAACGGCACCGGCGCCACCGGCGGCGTTCGACTCATTGGCGATGACGGCGCAACGCAGACCGTCTTCAACGACAACGACGTGGACACCCTCATCGGCAGCAGCGGTCAGGATTGGTTCTTTGCGAACACCATCAACGACAACGGCGGCGCAATCGACATCGTCGTGGATGCAGCGGGCAACGAGGTCGTCCGCGACACGGATTACTAAGAGTGTGTGAGCGTGGAGTGTGTGAGAGTGGAGAGTCAGAATTAGGGTCAGAAGTCTCTGTTCTGATTACTCTCTACTCTCACACACTCTACACTCACACACTCTACTCTGGTACTTTCCAAGAAATGCACATTCTCTTCCTGCACCAGAACTTCCCCGGCCAGTTCGGTGCGTTGATGCGTCGGTTACTGACGGTCACGGACTGGAAAATTTCGTTCTGCCATCGCGGCGGCACGGAGACGATTCCGGGCGTCGAGTGCATTCGCTATAAGAACGAAGGGGGCGCCACCAAAAACACGCACTTTTACACCCGTGGCTTTGAAAACATTGCCCACCAATCGAGTGCGGCTGCCGAGGTTCTTGCGGCGCGTCCGGACATCCGCCCGGATCTGATTGTGGCGCATTCGGGGTTCGTGTCGGCGGTGCCGTTGCAGGAGCTTTACGGCTGCCCGATCGTGGCGTACCTGGAATACTTCTACCACCCGGTCGGCGCCGACATGGACTTCCGACCGGAGCAAACGCCGACCGCCGAGGAGCGAACACGGGCACGGTTTCGCAACGCGCCGCTGCTGCTCGATCTGGATGCCGCCACACTTGGACTTAGCCCGACGCACTGGCAACGCGATCGCTTCCCGACCTATCTCCGCGACAAGATCGAAGTGAACTTTGACGGCATCGACACGAGTATTTGGCACCGCCGCCCGGCCGTTCGCCCGCGGCAGGTGGGTCGAGTCGTTGTGCCAGACGATATTGAACTCGTCACGTATGCGGCCCGTGGGTTTGAAGCGATGCGTGGGTTCGACATCTTCATGCGGTTCGCCAAAGCGCTCTACCAACGCCGCCCGAAAGTCCGCTTCTTGGTCGCCGGTTCGGACCGCGTGTGTTACGGCGGCGATCTCAACCGGACCGGCGGAAAAACCTTCAAAGAATGGGTGATGGCCCAAGACAGTTACGACCTGTCGAAGTTCGTGTTCCTGAAGCCGATGCCCCCCGAACACCTCGCGGAACTGTTTAGCATCTCCGATTTACACGTGTACCTGACGGTACCGTTCGTGCTGAGTTGGTCGTTGCTCAATGCAATGGCGTGCGGTGCAACCCTACTAGCCTCGAACACCCCGCCCGTCCAAGAAGTGATCGAACACGAACGCCACGGCCTGCTCACCGATTTCTTCGACGTTGACGGCATGGTGCGAAACGCCGAGCGTGTCCTGAACGACCCCATCGCCCACCGCCACCTCGGTGAAGCCGCAACGCAACGCATCCAGGAACGCTACACACTGGACGTGACCGTGCCCAAACACATCGAACTATTCAGCCGTGCGGCGAGTCGTTGACCTCATCGACACCATGTGGATTGAGGCGACGTGCCTCGGTTAAATCGGCGTGCGATTTCTCCGCGTCGCCGAGCGAGCGATAGGCAAGACCGCGTTGGTGGTAGGCTTCGGCGTAGTGGGCATCCCGGCGGATTGCGGTGGTGAAATCTTCGATCGCCCCACCCACATCGGACGACGCCATCCGAGCCAAGCCGCGATTCTTGTACCCAATCGGTTGATCCGGGGCGAGTTGAATCACGGCAGTGAAATCGGCAATGGCCGCCGCATTCTGCGCACCGGACAAGTGGCATTCGCCACGATGCAACCACGCCGGCAGGAACGCGGGTCGCAACACGATCGTCGCGTCAAAATCTGTCACGGCATCAGCGATTCGCCCACAGATTCGGTGCAAATCCGCCCGCTGGTAGCGGGCGTGCCACATCGTCGAGTCACGCTCAATCGCCGCGTCGTAATCGGCGAGCGCGGCCGGGTAATCCCCGAGAAGGGTTTGCACGAAGCCACGGTTGTACCAACTGACCGCGAACTCCGGGCGAAGCGGAATCGCGGTGCTGTAATCGGCTAAAGCCGTGTCAAACTCGCCAAGTGCCGTGCGTGAGAACGCCCGATTGTGATACGCATTCGGCTGACGCGGTTGGGCCTGCACTACGTGATCGAAATCCGCAATCGCGTCCGGATAATTTGCCAGCGCCGCGAGCGACATTCCCCGGTTCAGGTGCGCGAGCGTCATCTTGGGATCGAGCTGCAAGGCCGTATCGAAATCGGTGATAGCGCGGGCGAAATCACCCAGGGCGATACGGGCCAGTCCCCGGTTGTTCCACGCCGCCGCGAACGTCGGGTCCAGTTCAATCGCCCGATCAAAATCCGCCATCGCGCGGCTGTACTGCTGACACGCCGAGAGCGCGTAGCCCCGGTTGTTGAGGGTTTTCGCTGAATCGGGTTCGAGCCGCAGTGCCTGGGTCAACTCGCTGACTGCGAGTTGGTATTGCCCCGCTTTGGCTGCTTTCATGCCGCGAACCATGTGTGTTTGAACCGTCGCAGGCGGCAAAAGAATCGGTGCGACCGCAGACAGCGAGACTTGCAAAACCCCGCCACAATGGGGGCAGTCGGTTTGGGATGCGTTTGGCTCCTTCGGAAGTTCACGACGGCAGTAGGGGCAACTCGGGAGCATGAATTGTCCTCGTGTGATTCTGAAAGGAACCCTTACGCATAGTTACCAGGACGAATAACAGACAAACCCTAACCATTCGGCACGACGTATACCCTTATCAGGTTGAATTAAGACAATCATTGAGGGTTAACGCGCGACTCTCCGAACCGGAGTAACCGTTTTATGAGAATAGTTTTCGGGCGATGCAGCAAATTTCTAGGGAAAGCTACTCCATTTACTGGAACTTAAAGGTAGAGTTGGCTTGTACGATGGTGGTTGCAGCAAACTTTACCCAGGATAGGCCACACCCTTGCTAACAAGAACTGTGTTGCGGAGTCTTGTCCTGCCACTTGCGGAGTGCGTCACCCGCACGCGATTTTGGACCTATTACCAGGACTCCTTACGTTTTGACCGTTGGGACGGAACACGTCGGGACGCGCTACGTAATCAGCGATTGGCGGAGGTCTGGAACGCGGCCTTGGACACGGGCTTGCATCGGCAGAGGCTGACTGAAGCCGGATTGCCATTGGAACCAGCCAATTCCCGCAGTGTGTTTGAACTTCTCCACCAGTTGCCGATGGTCCAGAAAGCCGCGTTCCGGCGCCAATTTCCAGACGGCGTCACCGTTGGCAACCAGGCAACCGACTGGCGCTACCAATCCACCGCCGGCACAACAGATCGCATGACCGTGGTCGCCGACTTTCGCAAACGGGACCACGTTCGCAGCAGTGAGTTGCGGGTTCTCCAGATGGCCCTCGGTGCCGAAGTGGGCCTCGCCATTGTTGAGATTCCACCCAACGCCTGTAACGTCGTTTGCGGCATCGTGAATACCGGGCCGCCGTCCTTGATGGGCTATCTCTGGCAATCCGTGAAAAAGAGGAAACTGTTTAGTAGTGAGGCCCGCACCGAACTCCGTGGGCGATTTGAACGGCGACTGATCCAGCAGCTTGACACACTCCCGCCGATCGACCCCATGCCAGCCGACCAGTTGATCGAGGTACTCGACGACCACTTGAAGCAGATCACCCAGCTTCGCCCGGCCTACTTGCGTGGCTTTCCGGTTTATCTGTTATGGCTCGCGGATCGACACCGTGCCCGCCTCGGTGCCAGCGATGACGCTCCGACGCGACTCCAGGCCGTCGGACCCTATGGCGGCCTGGCTTCGCCGGTGATGATGGACCGGATCGCCAGTGGTCTGAATTGCCGATTCGTACAGAAGTATGGCACCAGCGAACTGGGTGTGATCTCGGCGGCATGCGGTCACTCTTCAGCGATGCACATATTCGAGGATCTGTATCACGTCGAGATCCTTCGCCAAGGCAAGCCGGTTGAACCTGGGGAGGTCGGGCGGGTCGCCGTGACCGACCTCATCAACACCGCGATGCCACTGATCCGCTACGAGGTCAGCGACGTGGGCCGACTTCACACCGGCCCTTGCCAATGCGGGCGACAGACCACGCGGTTGGAAATTTTAGGGCGCGTTCAGGAGCTACTCGAAACCCCAACTGGCGTGCTGACGGCCAGCGACGTGGCTGACAGCATCTTCAGCGATCCGGAGGCGAGCAACTTCCGGCTAGACGAGGTAGCGCCCCGGTCGTTCGAGGCCAAGTTCGTCGCCCGTGCCGGTGGGGGCACCCCGAACCTGGAAGCGTGGCGTGAGCGCTTTACCCACTTGCACGGCGGGGTTAACCGTATCCGTGCGCGAATCGTGCCGTTCGTTCAACCCGAGACCAGTGGGAAGTACCGGTTCGTCCTTCCCCACACCACCGGCGATGAGTTGCTATGAGTCCCGCCACCCTCCTGCCAGCCGCACTTCGTGCCGATTTCCCACTTTTAGAACGAGAGTCCGTCTTGGGCCGACCGCTGATTTACCTGGATAGCGCAGCAACCTCGCTCAAGCCGCGATCCGTGATTAACGCCATCTCGAATGTGTTGTCCCAGCACACGGCCAACGTCCACCGTGCCGTTCATCTGCTGGGTGATGAAGCCACGGAACAGTTCGAGGGCGCACGATACAAGATCGCCCGCCTCATCGGTGCGGAATCGCACGAGGTGATCCTGCTCCGGAACACGACCGAGGCGATCAACCTTGTGGCGAGATGTTACCCACGCCGGGGGCGGGTAGTGGTCTCGTTGGGTGAACATCACTCGAACCTGTTGCCCTGGGGGCGAGACGGAACGACCCACCTACCGCCCGGCGCGGACGGCGGACCCGACCTCAACGCCATCCAGCGTGAGTTAGCACGCGGTGGGGTCTCGGTCGTCGCCGTCTCGCACCTCTCGAATGTCACCGGCGTCCTAACCGACGTGGCCAGTTTGGCCAAGGCTGTCCATGCCGTAGGTGCGATCCTCGTGGTGGACGGCGCCCAATCGGTACCGCATTTGCCGGTTGATGTACTGGAGTTAGGGTGCGATTTCCTGGCTTTCAGCAGTCACAAGATGTACGGGCCGAGCGGCGTGGGTGTGCTGTACGGCAAAGCGGAACGGCTAGTCGAGTTGGATTGGTATCTTCACGGCGGCGGGGTTGTGGAAGAGGTGGCAGCAGGAGTCCCCAAGGCCCGGCTATCGCCCTGGCGGTTCGAGGCTGGCACCCCGGCCATCGAGGGGGTCATCGGTTTCGGTGCGGCTATAGACTATTTGCAAGCGATTGGAATGGAGCAAGTCGAGTCTCACTGCCGTCACCTCAACGGCCTAGCCCGAACGCGGTTGCTAGCAGTTCCCGGCGTTCGCCTACTGGGTGTAGTCGATGCCGAGGAGCAGCCGAGTGGCCCGATCAGTTTCACCGTGACCAACATGCTGTCCCACATGGTGGCTCGGGCATTGAGCGACGCCTGGGGAATCTGCGTCCGCTCCGGCTACCACTGTGCCCAGCCGCTGCACGAACACCTCCGGGCACCGCCCAGCTTGCGGTTGTCGTTCGGTCTGTACAACCAACCCTGGGAACTGGACCTCTTCTTCGAGGCCCTGGACCGCATCCTCCACCAAGCGAAGCGATCCTAAAAGCAGCCGCCTACTTCTTGGGCTTCTTGGGCAGTGCTTGTTCGGCGTCCTTCGATGCTTGGGCAGAGTATTCCTGGAGTTGCTTCTCCCAGACTGCCACGAGTTCCCGTAACTTCTCTGGCTTGTCCGTGGCGAGGTTCTTCATCTCCGTGTGGTCCGCGTTCAAATCGTAAAGCTCCCAGGCGTTGCCCTTCCCCGCCGCGACGATTTTCCAGTTCCCGACTCGCAACGCCCGATTGCCCTCGTGTAGCCACCAGATGGAATCACGGGTCACGGTGTCATCCTTGGCGAAGAGGGGAACGAGTCTCTTGCCCGGTGCCGTCGGCACGGGCTGACCGTTGACCTTCTCCAGAGGTTTGCCACCCGCCAGTTCTAGCATCGTCGGAAAGAGGTCGATGACATGGCCTGGTGCGTGCCGCACCTCGCCCGGCGTGGTTAGGCCCTTAGGCCAGCTCACGATGAACGGCGTGTGAATACCTCCTTCGTGGACCCAGGTTTTGTGACGGCGAAACGGGGTGTTACAAAGGCTCGACCAACCCGGCCCGATGCTCAGGAACGTGGCCCCGGTCCCGCACTCCGCATGAATGTCGTGGCCGTCGCCGCGGACCATCATTTCCGCGCTGGCTCCGTTGTCGGACAGGAACACAACGAGGGTGTTATCCAGCATCCCGGTCTTACGGAGTTGTGCCAAAATCCGCCCGATTTCCTGGTCCATTCGATCGACCATCGCGGCATGAACCGCCATCTTGTTCGCTTGAAACTCTTGCTGCTCGCGGCTCAAGTCCTTCCAGACCAACGGGCGGTTCACTTCGTTCGGACCCAGCTTTTGGATCGCATCGGGGAACGCATACGGCGGCCCGAGATCGCGCTCAATCGGCGACAAGGTGTCACCCAACTTCAGCTCACGCATTCGTTTCCAGCGTTCGTCCCGCAGGGCGTCCCACCCCGCGAGGTACTTCTTGCGATACTTGGCAACGTCCGTCGCCGGAGCTTGCAGCGGGAAGTGCGGCGCGGTGAACGCGACGAACTCGAAGAACGGTTGCTTCGGGAACTTCGC
>JANLRE010000515.1:0-1783 GCA_031368205.1 Fimbriiglobus sp.
AGGAAGCTGCCGAGGTTCAGCGACTGGCTGAAGGCCGCACACGTTTTGCGGCTCACGACCACGGACTTCACTTTCGTGAGGTCGCCTTCCTGGAACTCCGGGAAGCGTTGATAAAGCAATTCACAGGTCACCAGACCTAGAACGCTATCGCCCAGAAACTCCATGCGTTCGTTCGAGCCAAGTCGCGTGTTCGCACCCGACGTATGCGTCAACGCGGCGCGCAGGAGTTCCGGCCGCTGAAAGCGGTAGTGGATCGCCTTTTGGCAATCTTCTAAAATCGTGCGTTCACTGGTTGTTGCGAGTTCAGTAGGAGACATATGCTTTCATGCTTAAAGCCATGACAGTTGCGAAGATTTGGTAAAAACGTACCACTGACTTCGTTGACTGTCAACGCTGTAATCCAGAACGACCCGGAAACCCAAACGATTAGGCAACAAATACAGGGTATCAGCACAAGGCAGCAAACAGGTGGGAAAAGTATTCTGCGTTTGCTAGTTCACTGTGAAATGGGCGATTCGCAGCAAACAGTAGTGGGCGTGGCGAACGTCGAGTGATACACCAATTCCGATTCGAGCCAGCACAGTCGGAGCGAGTCAAACAGCGGGAATCGTTTGTGGCCACCCAGTATCACCTATGCCAGGATATAGGGAATCGGCCACGGGTTGCTAGAGTTTATTTCAAAAAAGAGCGTAATGAATCCTTCACCACACGATTTTCGGATGCCCGCCGAGTGGGAACGCCATGCCAGCACGTGGCTAACGTGGCCCCACCGGCGTTCGGATTGGCCGGGCAAGTTTTCGCCGATCCCGTGGGTTTATGCGGAGATCATTCGCACACTCACTCGGTATGAGAAAGTGAATTTATTAGTCCAGGGCCAGGATGAAGAAGCCGTTACGCGGCGGATTTTGAACGCGAATCACGCCGACCTCTCGAACGTCGTGTTCCATCGGTTTGCCACGGATCGGTCGTGGATGCGTGACTCGGGGCCGATCTTCGTGGCGAACAAAGCGGGGGAACGAACTGTACTCGACTGGCACTTCAATGCGTGGGCCAAGTACCCGGATTGGACGCAGGACAACCAAATCCCGAGCTTTGTTACGAAATTGCGGGGCCTACCCAACGTCCAACCCGAACACCGTGGCCGAACGATTGTGTTGGAGGGCGGAAGTATTGATGTGAACGGTGCGGGGTTGATGTTGACCACGGAAGAATGCTTGCTAAGCAATGTGCAAGAACGTAACCCGACGTTCGGTCGGAGTGACTACGAACACGTTTTTGCGGACTATCTCGGTGTGGAAAAAGTCTTGTGGCTCAACCGAGGAATTGCGGGGGACGATACCCACGGCCACGTCGATGACGTAGCCCGATTCGTGAACCCGAACACCGTCGTGGTTGTGGTCGAACCCAACCCGCAAGACGACAACCACGAACCGCTTCAAGAGAACTTAGAGCGGCTAAAAGGGATGAGAGACACGAACGGGAAACCACTCAACATTGTTCCGTTGCCGATGCCCAGACCCATCGTTTTCCGCAAGCAACGGCTCCCGGCGAGCTATGCGAACTTCTACATCGCCAACGGCGTGGTGCTGGTCCCCACTTTCAACGACCATCAAGACCGCGTGGCGCTTGGCGTACTGGCCGAACTGTTCCCAGACCGCGAAGTCGTCGGCATTCACTGCGTCGATTTGGTCTGGGGTCTGGGCACATTGCACTGCATGACCCAGCAAGAACCGGCTTAAACCACGAGCTTCCGTTTTGTAGGTCGCGGTCGAGGCTTTGCGAG
>JANLRE010000517.1:0-12050 GCA_031368205.1 Fimbriiglobus sp.
CGACCGCGTTTCAGCACGTCCGACTTAAACAAACCTAATTGGATGTAGGGCCGGAGGACGTGAACGGACCCGTCAACCGCACGATTAACCATCGCCGCAAAGCCATCGTAGAACGCCGCCGACGCATCCGGAAACGGGTTCGTAACAAGTGGTGCGGTGGCCAACGTCGGGATGTGGTGAAGGTGGCACCAGAGCAACGGCTTGGCCAAGAGTAGTACGTTGCGACCGGGTAAAAACACAGCATCATCGGGCGAGTCCGCGCCGGGGACGTTGTCGCCTGTCAAGCTCCAGTGCGACCCGTAGATGTCGTCGATGGGTTGCGCCAGAACCGTGAGCGGTCGTAACTTCGGTGACGCAATCGCGGTCAAAAATCTCGTTAGGTACTTCTGCTCAGTCGGTTCCCAGAACGACCCGACTCGCACGTAGATGGGATGGACTTCGGGGTAGCTGCGGAGGGCTTCGCCCAGCAGGATCGAAGAATCCAACCCCCCGCTCACCAGAACCGCGAGCGGTGTGGTAGCGTCCGTCGGGGGCCAAGCGAAGTGCGGGTCGGCAGTCGTGCGAGTCGTCATACGATGTCTTAGGTAGCAGGCACGTACTGTCAGCAATTCCTGGGACGCGACGGGTTACGGTCCGCCACCGCCCGGACGACCACCGGGGCCACCGAACCCGCCTTGACCCCCACCCGATGCGTCGGTTCCCAGATCGGGCTTGTTGAGGGCATCCAGTAACTGCTTCGCGTTATCGCCGCTGACGACGGAGACCAAGTACGCACAGGACTTCTCGGAGGTAAAACTGAGATACTGCATAAACTCGCCGAAAGTCTTCTTGTTCTGAACGAAGCTAATGCCGGCCGATTTCATCTGGTTCGTGGGTTCCGACTCGTCGCCTTTGCCGAGTTGTCCGTCTTTCATGAACTTCACCAGGGCCTTGGCCGCCGCCGCGTCTTTGCACTCGAACCCCACGCCAACCCGGACCCCGGTGCCACCCGGTGACGTCCAGAGTCCAAACGTCTGGGACGTTTTCGCTTCTTCATAGAGGCTCTTGAAGTCCTGATCGACTTTCACAACGGAGTTGCTCAGGTACGGTTTCATCGAGCCGGTCATGCGGACGAGCAACCAGATACTTCCCCGGACCATGACCTTGCAAGTGGGGTCCATGCCCCCGGCGAACGAGTCCTTTTTCGACTTTTTCCCGGCCGTGCTGCCGTTAATCATGGCGTCCTGCAACCGGCTCGGGGTGACGATCACGACCAGCCGGTTCGTCGGCATGTAGGCGACGGATCCCGCCAAGATGCCGGGTGCCTTCGGATTGAATTTGTAAACGGTTTCCCCACCGACGTTGCTTTCGGCAGCGTTCTGAATGGCCTTACCCGTTCCGGGCTTCATCGACTTGGCACTTCGTAACACGTACATGGTGCCGGTGCCGTTGGCCGCATGGGTTTTCGCAATAATCAGGTAATCGACGAAGGTCGCCGGGTCTTGCCCGGCGGCAGTGGCGAATTCATCGGCGGCAGACTTGACATCGGCGGTCAGAAATTTGGTCACTTCGCTGGTGTAGCCAGGGTACTTCGCCAACTGACTGACGTTCACCCCGCGTGCCCAGTTGGCATCACCGGGAACGTAGGTCAGCATTTCTTCGACCCGCCCGGCGCGACCGGCTAACCAAATTAACGTGGAGAAAATCACGCCCAACGCGATGAAGCCGAAGCCGATTGCGGCGAGCAGGAAGACGGGGTTCGTCCGCTTCTTCTTGGCTTTCTTCTTCTTCGGTACGAACGGCTTTTTGCCGCCGGACTTGGCCTTCTTGTCGTCGGAGCCTTTGTCCGTTTTCGGTTTCTTGTCGCCTTCGGGACGGGGTGCCCGAAAGAGACTGCCACACTTCGGGCACTCGATCGGCAGGTCCGAATCGGGGGCTTCATCGAGTTGGAGCTTCGCTTTGCACTCCGGGCAACGGGTGTCGAACGCCATGAAAAAAACCTTTGCGGCGACAATGGAGAGCAGGGACCGAATCGGGAGTCGTGTCGATGTTATCGTACTGAGCGGCAGCACGGCAAGTACCGAATGCGGGAAATGAACGAAGCGGGCCGGAATTTCTTCCGGCCCGCTTCGGTTGTTCACTCGCAGCAATTACTTGGCTGGGGTGATCTTGGTCAGGTCTTTGATGACGGCTTCGATGTTAGCGTCTTTGAGTTCGCCCGCTTTGAAGCTGTGGTTGGCCTTCACGGTGCGTTCGGTGTACAGGACAACGGTCACGTCCGCGTCTTTGCTGAACTTGTACTTGTTCGGGCCGGCTGGGCTATCGAGCGAGAGGATGACTTTCTTGTATTTTTCTTTCTCGACGAGGGCTTTGAGCTTCGGTTCGGTTTGGCTGTCGTCGGTGCAGAACACCACGAAGCTACCCATCGAACACTTTTCGTTCTTGGCAACGGCGGCGTCAACTTCTTTAATCAGCTTTTGGGTCATCGGGCAATCGGCGTTGCGGGCGAAGATCATGACGACGGGGTTATTGCCGTTTTCGCAGTACAGGCAGTGCTTTTCACCGGCGGACTTGCCGTTGATGTTCAGCGGTTGGAACGGACCGGGCAGCGTTTCGCCAGCTTGTGGGCCGGAGACGATTTCAGCCGCGAACGACAGACCAGCGACCAACGCCACAACTGCAGTCGTGGCAAACAGTTTACGAACCATAACGCTAACCTCATGTGATGTGAAATCCCGTAGCAAACCGATTCGCTACGTAAGCGTTATACACAGGTCAGCCCTGGACCTTACAACCCTCACGATTGATTCTTGAATAATTTCTGAAACTGTTCCGTAAGATGATTTTGGCCTCACAAATGCTCGGTGACCCATGACCGAATCCGAATGGCTCGCTTGCCAGACCCGCCCGGTGGCGATGTTCAAACAGATTCGATGCTGGGCTGAAACACGCAAAATGAAACTTATCGGGTGTGGAATTTGTCGGTTGATGGAAGATGATTTTGCAGATCAATGTTTGGTTACAGCAATCATTTCTTTGGAACGATACATGGACGAGGAGACTACTGAAGAGGAATTTACCGCGTCTCGACAAGCAGTGTGGACAATGTTTCCAGACCTTATCTCGATTTACCCGGATGGTGTTGATCGACAAGGTGCGGCTATCGGTGCAGTGCTATCCGTTATCAATCCGGAAATTGTCTACAGCGTCTGGCGTGCGATTGACATGTCTACATCGTGGGTCAGCATTCAGATGCCGAAAGGCCAGCGTCAACAACTGCTTCAACAAATCCGTTTCGACATCTGCGCCGTCATTCACGAGGTCATCGGCAACCCGTTCCAGAAGTGGTCGCGGACGGCACCGTGGTCCGAGGGCGGGTTGATTCAGCCGGACGGCAGGACCGTAGTGTTGACGGACACCGTGCGCGGTTTAGCGGAGACGGTTCACCAACTGCAAGCGTTCGACCGGCTGCCGATCCTGGCGGACGCGCTGGAAGAAGCGGGCATCACCGACGCGGCCTTGCTCGCCCATTGCCGTAGCGAGCAACCGCACTTGCGTGGCTGTTGGGCGCTCGACGTGGTGCGGGGGAAAACATGACGTTCACCGAACTCGAAGGGACGCCGGGGAACTCGACTGGTGGTTCCCCGTGCGTGTTGCGATTTCGGGTTACGGCTTCGGGATCGGCATGACCGTGACGCTATCGAACAGGCGGCGTTCTTCGGGCAGTTGGCCCTTCTGTTCGATTTTGAACCACATGCCGAGTAGCAGGCGTTGCATTTCCACCAGCGCGGGATCATCCGGGGCATCGAACTGACCGATTGTCACGCGGCTGCCGGTGCGGACGTGGAGAACGAAGGTTTCCAGCGGTCGGGGGGTCAGCCCCAGACGTGTCGCTGCGGCACTGACGGCTTGGTCCATTTTCGGGTCACGCAACGCCTTGGCGAATTCCTGGGCTTGCTTCGCGGTGGCTTCAAGCAGGTCCGCCGGATCGTTGGCTTTGCCGAAGAGTTTGGCCATGATGCCGCCTTCCTGGTCCTTCGATTGCACGGTCGTCGGCACCGAAAAATCCTTCACCGCCAACGTCCAACTCTTGCGACACTTCAGCAGACTCAGCGGCTCCGTTTCGTTCAACTTGACGATGACCGGGTCCATCGGCACGCCCTGCGCCGGGGTGCGGCGGATCGACGGATTGGGGAACACCATCGCGTTTTTGAACGGGTTCAAGTAGGTGGCTTCACCCGTCATCTTCCCCCCCTCTTCGGGGCGTGCCATCACCGCGCTATCCATCAGGTGAACGGCCTTGGGTGGCGGCCACGTGCGGATCGTGTTGTGGAAAGCACTCGCTTCGTCCATGCTCTTAAACCCGCCCACGAGGACTGCCCATTGCTGCGACACTTCAATCGTGGGAATGCGGTATTTCATGGGCGCATCGAAGAACTCAATCCCTTGGGCAGCGGCCCGTTGTTTCATCTGGCCCTGAACTTGAATGAACGGCGCCATCTCCAGTTCCTTCTTTTGACGCCACTCCGCACGCCGTTGCTCTTCGCGCTGGCGTTCCTCCGCACCCCGTTCGTACAGGAACGCCGCAGCGCGTTGGTCCCGACGAATCAGCCCGGCCAGTTCTTCTGCTTTCTTGCGAGCATCCGGTCCGGTGTAACTCATCACGCAAATCATCCACGCCCCGTTCTCCGGACGAACAGCCCATTGATGCGGCGGCTCGGTGGGTTGTGGTGCTGCCGCTGCCGGTGGCGTTTGCAAAGCACGCGGCGCGTTCGTCGTTGGGAACGATGGCAACACAGCCGGCGCCGGAGTCGGCGCGGCAGGTTGGGCAACCGGCGGCATCGGCGGCGGAGTCTTCGGGCGGTCTTCGCCAAATTGTTGTGCAGAAGCCGGTAGGCAAAACCCGATCATCCCAAGTAGTGAAATCGCCAGAATACGAACCATTCCGTCCCTCCAAACAGTCCCGCAATCCAATCCCAAGTGCCGTGGCTATAACAAGGGGCGCGTGCTGGGGCTAGTGCAATTCGGCGCAATAACACTGCCTTTCCGTGAGACGAAATCGGCACACTCATCTAGAATTGCAGCGACAAGATGTTTACCTGTTTGAAACAATTTTTTGTGTTTTGATAGTGAACGATGTTCTAAATTTGCCTGACCAGCAGATTGTTCCGTCGGAAAGTTCATTGGCCAATTACAGTTTGCAAAGGCAGGCACGATATGAGGCAATCTCGACTCAACACGTTACTTTTCGTGGCGGTATGCGTTACTGTCGCAGGCTGTGGCGAGTCCTCGACAAATCGTTCTAGACCTTCGAGTAACGACATAGGAAGCAATGAATCAGCAAAACAGAAGCAGAATAATGGAAAGCAGACTGCCAAAGATCTGACTAAAACCAATTTTGACAATCAGCCTCCAGTGAAGTTCGTAGATTCAAGACCACTATTCGACGAAAAAGAAATGATCCAGCCACTTACTGCGTTTCGTGGCTATTCGCTTGGAGACTATGCCAAATTACCAAACTGTTTAGATCTTTTCAAAGATTGTCTGTTGGTTGAGTACAAAGGGAAAACTTCAGAACAGTACAAATCGGCCTTGTTGGAAGTTGCACAAAGGCCCTGTCGCATGATTTTGAAAGTGGTTGATGTTCCAGCGGATTATGACTACGCTCAATTCGAGTTGGTAACAGATGATGGCGAATCAGGTATGATGGTCTTGAAACAAGGTGGTGACTTAGGAAATTATACAAAGCATTTGAGAGAAGTATTTTCGATTAACGATGCGAAGAAAAAGGGTCTCGATTCAAAGCGTCGCTCGATTGGAGACAGGGTAGTTTTAGTAGGCTTGGGTTATGTTGTTTCAGCTTCTCCTTGGGGTGCGTCAAGCCCTCGGTATGGTATGCCTTCAGGTGACGAACGCAAGGTAATGCTTCGTGCTTTCGGCAAGCCTAACAACTATCATCCAAACGATTATGAATTCTCGTTTATGATCCGAAACTGGTATATTGCATCGCAGTGATTGTTTCTCCGATATTAACCATTCAAGTAGACACTGCTGGCTCAGTATCATTTGAACCAAAACAGCCTGTCTTATCCGCCGTAGTTTTGCCTCCCAAGGTCACCATTTACGAAACGATCTGCATCTCCAAGTACGGTTCGGGTATCTCCTCTGGCAATCGTTGGTATCCTGTCTCTCAATGCTACTTACCCGCACGCCGTTGGCTTGGTGCAACCTCACGCATGATCCTGTGCGGTTTGCGTTATTTGTGTTGGGGATTGTGTTCGCGGTGGTGTTGATGTGCATTCAGTTGGGATTCCGGGGGGCGTTGTTGGACAGCCAGACGTTGGTTCACGAGCGGATCAACGCGGACCTGGTGATGATCTCGCCGAACCGACAGGCGTTGGCGATGCGGGAGACCTTTCCGCGACGGCGGTTGGAGCAAGCGAAGGCGGTCGCGGGTGTTGCCGAGGTGCATTCGCTGTTCATCGACAACGGCTTCGGCGTGCTTCGCAACACCAACCCGGACGCATCGCAACGCACGCCAAGCCGTAGCATTCGCGTGATCGGTCTTGACCCGGACGCGATGGTGTTGAACCTGCCGGAACTCGACCCGCGAAACCCAGACAATCACATTGCCAAGCTCCGCATCACCGGCAACGCCCTCTTCGATCGCAACAGCCGCGACGACGACGACATCCCCGGTGCCAGCGTCTTCGGGCCACTGCAACCGGGGCTGCAAACCGAATTGGCGAAGCGTTCGATCACCTTGGTCGGGTCGTTTGAAATGGGGCCCGACTTCACCAGCGAAGGCGCCCTGATCGTCTCGATGGAAACCTTCGCCGATTTGCTACGCCGTCCCTACACGCTCGGTGCGCCGCTCGCGGATGTTGATCTGGGTTTGATTCGCCTGGCACCGGGTGCGGACCGGAACGCGGTGCGGGATGAATTGCGAATCGCGCTGTCCCGTGGCGAACGGATTGAAGACGCGGACGTGGAAATTGACACCGTCGCGGAACTCATGAAACGCGAGCAAGCCTTCTGGCTGAGCAACACCCCGATCGGGTTTGCGTTCGGCTTCGGGATGTTCATGGGCTTCGCGGTGGGACTTGTGATCTGCTATCAAATCCTGTCCGGGGATGTCGCCGATCACTTGCCCGAGTACGCCACCCTGAAAGCCTTCGGCTATACCAATCGCTATCTCGCCTGGGTCGTGCTACAAGAATCGCTGATCCTCGCGCTAGTGGGCTACGCCGTCGGATTAGGCATCAGTTGGCTACTGTATCTGGGCCTCACCGAAGCGAGCGGCTTGCCCCTTCGCATGACCTTCGATCGCGCGATGACGGTGTTCGTGGCGACCATCGTGATGTGCGTCGTCTCCGGGATGATTGCCCTGCTGCGGCTGCTACGTGCTGACCCTGCCGACGTGTTTTGAACCGAAGCGGAGGTCACCATGAATAACACGAATCAGAACTGGGCAAATGAGCAACGACCGATGGGTGCGCTCAGGGCGTGTAGATTGAAGCTGGGTATCTTTGGTAAGCTGAGCGGGGCGAATTTGGGCTTGATTTTAGATTTTGCAAACCCTTGAGGCCCAAACAGTCAATAGCCGAAGATGCGTTCTCTAAAAACCAACGAATCAAGCCCAATATCTTTTCCGCCAAAGTCTCCAGGTTTACCAGCTTCAACCCATACGCTTAGTCTCGGTCATCGGGTTTTCGATTCTTTCGTGATATTAGGACCACCACCAATACGATCACGGCCACACTGACCGGCACGAGCGCGCAGAACGCCAACACAGCAATTTCCTGCAAACCTAAACCGAACATCGGCAAATCTCCTGACTCAAGTGTTCCGGACCCCGCGCACCGGATGGCGTTCGATGTGATAATACCCAGATCGCACCGCAACAACCAGGAGCCAATGTGGACGAACATTTTCGCCGAATCGAATTTCCGCTCACCATTGACGAGTTTCATCAGCTACCACGAAACGCTGCGTACAAGTACGAATACTTCGACGAGAAAGCCGTACTGACACCGCGACCGAAGTATTTTCTCTGCTCGTTGGACTTGGCGACGGCCCATTTGGAAGCGGATTCGGACTGTGAAGTCGTGCCACTACCCGTCGCAGAGGCACCGATTTTGGAACCGCTGTTCGTGACGGGGTTGCAGAATACCCAACCCTTTGCGTCGTTGACGCAAGAGCAGGCGACGTGTTCGGCGACCGTCGTGTTTCGGCACATGTTGCGTGGCAAAGACGGACCGATCGTTGAAGCGGCATGTTTCCAAGCGCTGTCGAAGCGAGACAAAGCACCGATCGGCGCCTTGTTCGTGACGTTGGTCCCGAAGGAGTTGTTGACCGAACCGTTCGCGGCAAATTGGCGCGAACCGCCGCCCCCCGACGCCGTTGAAAAGCGGCTCGGCTTACCCCACCTGACGTGGGTGTTCGTGGCCCCACGATTCGCCCGCCAAGGGATCGCCACGACGCTGTTGGCCGCGACCATCCCGGCGCTCCGGCAACTCGGGTTCGACCACCTCGTCAGCACGTTCATGCTCGACAACGGTGCCAGCGCAGTGTGGCATTGGCGCAACGGCTTCCAGGTACTGCCCCAAATGAGCACGATCCGAAAAGAACTGCGGTCGGGCCGAGTCTAGCCGGGTAACAAGGTCACAGGGATCACGAAAGCACGAGAACACGAAAAGTCCAATTGAGAAGAGCTGGGGGTACAGATAAAAACTCTGGGTGTCAAAGAAAGAATGTTCACCGCAGAGGCGCAGAGAATCTAGCGAGACCCCCAGCGTACACGGTTGGTGTGAACTGGTTTCGTTTTGTTCGTCCTTGTGATACAACAGATAGTTAGCAGGGTTTCGCCCACTGGGTTTGGCCCGTTGAATTTGGCCAACTTCCCGGTGTTCGTCGCCCCCATTCTGTTTTCAAGGATGTCAATCATGGCTGCGCGGAGTACGCCCACCGTACCGACCCCGAACGCCGACAATCGCCGCGTGGCTGCGGAGAACTTCGACCGCGCGCGGCAAGTGATCGTCACCGGGAACTACGACTACGGCATTTCGTTGCTGATGCTCTGTTGCAAAATCGACCCCGGCAACTTTCTCTACCGGCAAGCGTTGCGGCGCGCTCAGAAGGAAAAGTACGGCAACAACCTGCGGGGTAGCCGGTTTGCGTTCTTCACCACGCCCCGGTACAAGGCGCGGGTTAAGAACGCCAAGGCGAAACGGGACTACTTGAAAGTCCTGGAATACGCCGAAGATGTCTTTTACCGCAACCCCTGGGATCTCGGCACGCAGATGGACATGGCGCAATCCTTCGACGCGCTGGGGTTGCTCGATCTGGCCGTCTTTACGCTCGACCAAGCGCGGCAAAAGTGGTCCCAAGATTCGACGCTGAACCGGGCACTGGCGCGGCTGTTTGAAAAGCGGGGCGACTTTCAACAGGCCATCGGGCTGTGGCAAATGGTGAAAGAAGCCAACCCGCACGACGTGGAAGCATCCCATAAAGCCAAAGACCTTGCGGCAAGTGAAACGATTGCCAAAGGCGGGTACGAAGAAGCCGCTGCGGGTACGAAAGACTCCCCGATCGTGGCGCGAATGGAAGCCGCCGCGCTGGACAAGCAGGACAAAATTGGCCGCGACTTGGCACCACTCTTGAAGCGCATCGAAGCCGACCCGACGGAGCCGACGCTGTACGTTCAACTGTCCCATCTGTACAAGCGGCACCACCAAGACGACCGTGCTCGCGCCGCGTTGCAACAGGGTCTCGGGCCGACCGGAAACCACTTCAGCATTCAATTGGAGTTAATGGAACTCGAACTCGCCCCGTTCCGGACGAACCTCGAATTGACCGACGCGAAGCTGAAAGCGTTGAAGGCCAAAGCGGTTGAAGATGACGGCGATTTTGATGGGCCAACGGAAGACGACCTGCAGAAGACCCGGACGAAACTGAAGAAAGAAATCCTCAACCGCGAAGTACAAATTCTGCGAACCCGCGCGGAACGGTTCCCCGCCGACCTCAGCCAACGGCTCGAACTCGGCATCCGGCTGATGAAGGGCGACCAACTCGACGACGCAATTACTGAACTCCAGCAAGCCCGCCGCGACGACAAACTGAAGGCACGGGCGTCGCTCTATCTGGGCGTCTGCTTAAAGAAGCGGAACAACTGGCGGCTCGCCCAGCGAAATTTTGAAGAAGCGCTTCAAGTTCTCGGCGGCAACGACGAACCGACCCGCAAGGAAGTGCTGTACCAACTCGCCACCGGCAGCGCCGAGAACAACGAGCTAGCTCGTGCCCTCGACCTGGGCCACGAACTCGCCAACCTCGACTACAACTACAAGGGCATCGGCAAGCTCATCGACGACTGGCAAACCCGCCTGCAAAAAGCGTGATGTTAACCCTCCACACGATTCGCCTACGCGGTTTTTGGGACGTGGCAACGCTACCCAGCGGCCGCACCCAACACCGCCGCCGCTTCGGCAAACCCCGCACCCTGGACGCGAACGAATCGCTGTGGCTCGTCTGCCCCCAGGTGCTGAGTGCCGCAATGGTCCTGTTGAACGGCGAACCTGTTGGCACAAGTTCCCAACTGGAACCACTCGCCGTGGACCTCACCGCACATCTGCAACCCCGCAACGAAGTGGTGATCGAAGTGACCGGCGAGGGAGAACTACAAGACGTGGTGCTAGAAATCCGCCAAAAGCAATAGCCGCTGCTGGTGAAATGCAATTTCCTTTTTGACTTGACTTGGGCACGATTCGCTGCTGACCTTTCGACTCGGGGCTTTGGTGGGTAAACTTCCCCTACAACAACCAACCTATTATTCTCCAACAAGAATGAACGAAGGAGCCGGGAAATGGCTGAGAACAGCCGCGATAGTAAGGAACTCAAGTCGGCATTGTCCCAAATCCAGAAAGAATTCGGCGAAGGGGCGATTATGCACCTCGGCGAATTCGCTGCGCAAAACGTGGAAGGGATTTCGACCGGCGCGTTGAGCCTCGATTTGGCTCTCGGCGGCAAGGGGATTCCCCGAGCGCGGGTGATCGAGATTTACGGCAACGAATCGAGCGGCAAGACGACGATCGCGCTGCACTGCATTGCGAACGTGCAAAAAATGGGCGGTGTGGCCGCGTTCATTGATGCGGAACATGCGCTCGACCCGAGTTGGGCGAAGAAGATTGGCGTCGATCTCGATTCCCTTCTCGTCAGCCAACCGAGCTACGGCGAAGAGGCGTTGCGGATCGCGGAAATGCTCATCAAGTCGAACGCCGTGGACATCATCGTCATCGACTCCGTGGCTGCGCTTGTGCCGAAGAACGAACTCAATAACGACATCGGCGATTCTTCGATGGGGATGCAAGCCCGCCTGATGAGCCAAGCGTTACGGATCCTGAACCCGGCGATTAACAAGACCCGCACGTGCATGATCTTCATCAACCAGATTCGCCAAAAGATCGGCGTGGTGTACGGCAACCCCGAAACCACGACCGGCGGACTGGCGCTGAAGTTTTACGCAAGTGTCCGGCTCGAAGTCCGCAAATCGACCGTGATTAAAGACGGCGATGAGCCGGTCGGGTCGGAAATTAAAGTGAAAGTCGTCAAGAACAAAATCGCGCCGCCCTTCCGCACCGCCGAGTTCAGCCTGATGCACGATCGCGGCATCGACCTGGAAGAAGACGTGCTGAAAGTTGCGGTCGAAGACGAAATCGTGACTAAAGCCGGCGCGTTCTTCAGTTACAAAGAACAACGCCTCGGCCAAGGCAAAGACAACGCGAAAAACTACCTCCGCGAGAACCCCGAGTTGCGTGACAAGATCATCGCGGAAGTCCACGCCAAACACGCCGCCGCTGCCAGTGATGCCCCAATCCCCGTCGATCAAGATGGCGACAACCCCGATGCCCTGCCCGAAGCCCCCGCCCCAACGTCGAAGAAACGCGGCAAAGCGGCTGCGAGCGAGTAAAACCTTCCCGGCGAACCGGCTGCGTAAGCTGCCGGGTGGACAGCCTCCTTCCCAGCGAACCGGCTGCGTAAGCTGCCGGGTGGACTACCACCTGTCTGTGGCGAAC
>JANLRE010000518.1:0-4257 GCA_031368205.1 Fimbriiglobus sp.
CTCGACCACGACCTACAAGAGACCGATCGGTTACGCTGCGTTTTTGAGGTGTCGATTCATGCTGACTACTGAACTGTTGCCACTTGAGGTTCTCTTCGATCAGGACGAAACGGCGTGGCTGGAAGCGATGTCCGCTCTGGCCGCCGAGGGTCGCCTCGCGGAGATGGACCACCGCAACCTGAGCGAGTATCTAGCAGACATGGCCAAACGTGACCGGCGAGAAGTGTTCAGTCGATTGGTAACTCTGTTAACGCACCTGTTGAAATGGGCGCATCAACCGAACCATCGTGGTGAGTCGTGGCTCGGCACCATGACCGAGCAACGTCGAGAATTGCGTAAGCTTCTGGAGAGTGCCGTGCTGCGCAACCACGCGATCAACGTTCTCGCCGAAGCCTACAGCGACGCCCGCAAACAGGCCGCCGCCGAGACCGGATTAGCACGAGACACATTCCCGCTGGAAATCGAGATCGACTTGGATTCGTTGCTAATGGGTGATGAGGATGTGTCGTAACGATTGCCTTGACTTTTGGGGCCAAAAGCGAAATGATGCGTGAGGGAAGACTCGATGGCAGATAACGAATTGGAATTCAATTTAGCTGAAGCTTTGGGAGCGGATGAATCTTCTTCCCAATGCATCTCGATCTATGTTCCCAATAAGGATCGGGTTGGAAAAGAGATCGGGAATCAGCGACTGTGGGTCTTGGAAGCAATACGACTTCTCTCGGAAATTAATGGCGGCGCGACTGCGATGCCGCCGGTCGAGGGTGGGTGGCTGAGTGATGAAGATGAAATCATTTGGGAGAACCCAGTCGTGGTCTTTTCGTTCATTCGACCCGATCAGTTTTTGCCAAACATGCCCAGGATTCGAGAATTCCTGCATCGCTTGGGTCGGGAGACAAACCAAGGTGAAATTGCGTTCGAGTTCGATGCGGTGTTTCATCGGATTCGCAACTTCGATCCGGCTTAGGAGTTTGAAATGACCGAGAAACTGCATGTCAAGCAGCCCACACCGCTCCGGATACGGGATACGTCGAAGACGTTACCACGGGTCTCTTCCCGTGAAGTTGCAGCTGCACTTGGGGCGGAAGCATCTGGATTGAAGTTAGAGCAGTCTTTGGCGCCGATTACTTTATTTGCTGTTCGCATGGAGTTGATGGGTCGATTACAATCCAGCGGAGGCCGGCCGGCATTGTCTGGTACGTCACGCCGAGTCAAGATTCCCTTGGGTGACACGGATTGGCGGAATCTCGAGGAGTTGGCCACGTTGGTCGCAACCGATGGAGTGTCGCCGTCAGCCGGACAAATTGCAAGCGTTCTGCTCAAGCTTTCAATCCAATCCGTGATGACTGAAGTGGCGAAAAATCCGTAACCTTGATGCCTCGCTTTCGCTAGTCCTCGACGAGTTCGGTCTGGCTTTTGAGGGTCGCTGATTTCAATTCACCAAACAACTTGCACGGATGCTTTTCTGCGACGGAGGGAATGCGATGCAATCGGATGTTAAAGCACTACTGAAGGTTTTCGGGGCCTCGTTTCTTGTGGTCCTGGTTGGGATGGGCATCATCGTGGCGGCGGCGTTCGATGTCCTCCCGCGCGATACTGCTGTGTATCTGGCGTTTGGCGTCTTCGTCGTCGGGGCGGTGGTGATTGGTCGCTTGTTCGGCCCGAACCTGCGGAAGCGTCACCCAAGGCATCATAAACACGCCTAGCAAACGGCGGAACGGCGACCATTTGGCCACCGTTCCTGACGTTGAACTGGTGGTTACTTGCAATAGCTCAGTGCCAGCAACGCGAATGAGGTGGCGAGTTCGGGTTGGTTTTCGAGGAAGGCTTTGTTGTCGTTGGCCCAGGTGCCGTCGGGCTTTTGGCTGGCTTTGAGCTTCTCGAACAGTTCCTTACGCCACGGGTGTTTGGTTCCCTTGGCGTCTTCAAACACGTCGTCACCGTAGGCGGTCATGGCTTTGGCGAAGGTGTGGTAATAGTAGAACAGCCCGGCCTTGCCCATGCCGGGGTTTTCCTCCAGGGTGTAGTGCCGTTTCACCCAGTTCACGGCGGCCTTCACACGCGGGTCGTCTTTGCCGACACCGGCGTACAGGAAGCTCTTTAACCCCGCATACGTCATCCCGCCTTCGGAGCGCAAGCCACCGGCAGCGGTGCGTTTTTCGCTCTTGGCGTTGTCCTGGTCGAGCGGGTTGTAGACGAAACCACCCTTGTCGTCGTCGGTCACTTTCGTGGCGTAAGCTTGGTCGTTGAACTCACCCGGTAAGTTTTGGCTACGGCTGATAAACGTGATCGCTTTCTTCACAGCAGGGTCATCTTGGGAAGTCCCTGCCGCGATCAGGGCTTCGACGAAAAACTGCGTGTTCGACAAGTCCGGTCGGCTCTTGCCGTCGTAGCCCGTGCCGCCAAACTTCACGTCTTTCGCGTCCAGATCGCCGTACTGTAATGTCTTCACGTACTTCGTCGCGTTCTCGATGACCTTGGTGTACTTGCCGTCCGCGTTCGCTTCCTTGAAGGTCATGATTGCCAAGCAAGTGGTGTAGTTTGCCAACCCCTTATCGTAAACGCCGCCGTCGGCTTTGATGCTGGTTTCCAGGTACTTCAGCGCCTTCGCCACGACCGGATCATCTGCCCCACGACCACTGCGAATCAGCGCGGCGACGGTCAGCGCTGTAATGCCAGGACCGCCGAGTTTCGGGGCAAAGCTGCCGTCCTCGTTCTGCTTGAGTTTGATGGCGTCGTAAGCTTTGTCCACGACGGCTTTCAGTTCGCCGGGCACTGCCGCTGATGCCGGATCGGCGGCACGACCGCGTAATGTCAAACTGCTGACGAGTACGGTGAAGACGGCGAGACGTAACGCAACAACCTTCATGGTGAAAATCCTTAAGTCGGGGCGAACACGGTGACTAAAATCAAGCTTATCTCAACTTCCCGTATGAACCAATCGGAAACTGAACGCGCCCAGAACCCAGGGCGGCGAGGCTTCGCCTCTTGCCCTGGGTTTTCGGGGAATTGGCCGTGCGAATCCTTGTCCGCAGAAACTCTTTGCGAATTCTATTCGCTTCGTGGTGCGATTCTGGTTATGCTTATTTCCGATGGCGTGAAATCCCTCTCCCCGATTGTCGTCTCCTTTAGCATGCATCTTGTTTCGGAATCGCACCTGGAGTCTTTTCACTTATGAGTTCCGTGGACCACTCCCCGTCATCGAACGGCGCGGCGGCGTCAGATTCGATCATGAAGTTTTTGACCGCTGTTCGGGCCAAAATTGGCACCGTGGTGGTCGGGCAAGACATCGTCGTCGAACGGGCGCTGATCGCGTTGCTCACGTCCGGGCACTTGTTGCTGGAAGGCGTGCCAGGGCTGGCCAAGACGTTGCTGGTGGCGTGCTTGGCCAAGTCGATCGACTTGCAGTTCGCCCGCATTCAGTTCACCATCGACCTGTTGCCTTCGGACATTCTCGGGTCGGAAATTCTTGACCAACGCATTAACGAATTCCGCATCAACAAGGGGCCGATTTTCACGAACTTGTTGCTGGCGGACGAAATTAACCGGGCCGCCCCCAAGGTGCAGTCGGCACTTCTCGAAGCGATGCAAGAGCGCAAGGTCACGATCGGCAAGGAGTCGTTCAAACTGCCCACGCCGTTCCTGGTGATCGCCACGCAAAACCCCGTGGAACAAGCGGGGACGTTTGAACTGCCGGAAGCCCAACTCGACCGCTTCATGTTGCGGCACCGCCTGAAGTACCCGACGCCGGACGAAGAGCGCGAAGTGTTGAAACGCAACCTCGCGCTAGGTGTGAAGAAGGAAGAGAAAGGCGCGACCGCCCGCACGGAGTTCGACGTTCTCGACGACCAACCCGCCGGAGACATCAACCAACTCGTGGCCGCGATGCAAGCGGTTGCCGAAGTTCACGTGAGTGAGACGTTCATCGAACACGTCGTCGATCTCGTCGGTCGGACCCGGAGCCACCCGGACATTGAACTGGGCGCTAGCCCCCGTGCCGGAATCTCCCTGATTAAAGCAGGCCGGGCACGGGCTCTGCTCCACGGCCGCCGGTACGTCACCCCGGACGACCTCTATGCCCTGGCCCCCGACGTGATTCTCCACCGCATCCGTCTTAACTACGAAGCCCTCGCCGACGGCAAACGCAGCGACGACATTCTGCAAGAACTCCTGCACGACCTCGCCCGCGGCGCCGGGAAAAAGGCAAAAGTTTCGTAAACAGTTTGGTTTTGTAGGTCGTGGTCGAGGCTTTGCGAG
>JANLRE010000648.1:0-2020 GCA_031368205.1 Fimbriiglobus sp.
CGGCGACAACAGGAATTGTGATTGTCACTCACCACACGCTACAAATCAACAACAGACGCAACTTATTGACGAGGTTGTCCGGCGTTGAGTTTGTAATTCGGTGAATCGGTATACAAACTCCGAGTCGGATCCTTGGGCGGATTCGCGGCGATCCATTGCCCCAATCGTTCCACGGTCGGGACGTTGACACCACCCAAGACGTCTTTTTCGAGTGGTGCCAAAATATCGGCTTTGGTCAACTCGATGAGGTCACCGAGTTGTTTCCGGAATGGATTTAACCGCGTGTTGTTCGGGATTAGCACCTTCAGATTCGTCATTGCCAGATTCAATCGTGCTGCGGTGACCTTCCACGGCAAGCTTTTGTCCGCGTTATTCGTGAGTCGAGGCTGAACAAAGTTGTTCACGCCAATGGCGATGGCGAAGGCCCAACCGTCGATTTGGATGTCGCGGTTCGTCGGGGTCATCCCACACAGCCCGATCACCGCTTCTGCCACATCAGCCGGGGATGCCTTCAAACTTAAAGAGGGGTCCGAGACCGCCACTTTGGCCAACGTGTAAGCCGGGCGGACGTCTGGTGCATCCCTTAAGGTGTCAAACCGGACCTTTGCCAATGCCCGGATGGCTTGTCGCCGAAAGTATCGCGTCACGGCTAACTGCTCAGGCGTCATTTCTTTCGGTGCCGCGCTGGTGTCGGGTTTGGGTGCCGCCCCTTCCGGCGGGGCAACTGTCCCTTCCGGCGGTTGCGTCGGCGGCAGAGCGATTGGCATCCCCGAGGGATCCGTCAAGATCGGGGCAACTTTATCCGAGACGTTCGGCCCTTTCACGACCATCTCTTCGAGGATTTTCACCAAGGCTGTCAAGTCGGCAGGTATGAGGCTGTGCCGGCTAGCCTGATCGCTAAAGAGCGCCTTGGGGTCGTGTGAAGCCAGTAAGTTTTCGGCGGCTTTGAGTGCATAATAAAGGACTTCGGGCGGAGTCTCTGTGGCTTTACCGGCCGCTTTGAAATAAGTATTGGTTAGCATCGCAATGACGGTCTTGGCATGTGCGGGCGCGCCGGATTTCGCAGCCAACGCGAACAATCGGGCTGTGTTCACGCGGATAATGGCTGGCGGATTTTTGGCGTAAACAGCAGCAACGGCTTTCTCAATTTGTTCGGCAAACTCGTCGATGTACTCGGATTGAATCACGGTGAGTTTTTTGAGATCGCCTTCAGGCGTCGGCACTAAAATCTGACTGTTCAGATCGCTGATAACGTTGTCGAAGTTTTGCTCACTGGTTCGCGGCTTGAGTTCCCCGGTATCGGGGAGATTGTAGTAAGATTCAAACGTTGCCCGGAAAATCAGGAATTGCGCGTACTGCTGAATGACCTGCTTATTGGCTTCGTAATCCGGCCCTTTGACCCGCACCCTGCCGGTTCGTAAGTCGATCATCTTGGTGAGCAGTTCACCCGCCGGTTGCTTGGGTTCAAGCCGATAGTCCTTCAAATTCGCGGTCGTTTGCCCCGCGACCGAAGTGACGAAAATCACGCCGAGCAGGAAGGAACTGGACAAGACGGCGAACGAACGCCAACGATTCTGGGTCATGAAGCCACCCGAAGAGACAGTATTTCGGTCCTAAAGTAACTAACAACAGCCCACCGCAAACGTTAGTGCAAGCGCGTAGATTTTCGTCATTTGATGGGACTTGCAGTCAAAAGTTAGCAGTGGGAAAGCCCCGAAGCAAGAGCCTGTCGGACCGGACCACGAGTTTCCGGCCCTCCCCGCCGTCATACTCCGCGAAGAAGTGCAATTGTCAGACGCCGTCACCGCGTGTACAAAGGACTTGTCGAAACGGGCTGTAGCGCAGCTTGGCTAGCGCGCTTGACTGGGGGTCAAGAGGTCGTGGGTTCAAATCCCGCCAGCCCGACTGTTTTTCAATCAAAGCCCTTTGACGTTCTTGTCGAAGGGCTTTGATTGTTTGGTATCGGGTTCCTTTCAGTATCACCAGCTTGTCATCTTGTCGGAAACAGCTTCCCTAAGAG
>JANLRE010000652.1:0-1701 GCA_031368205.1 Fimbriiglobus sp.
GAGAGCCACAGAGAAAACCAATAAAAAATTCTAATGGATTGCTCTGTGGCTCTCTGCGCCCACTGTAGTGAATAAGATTTGAAGTGGACCAGAGAAGCTAGCGACACCGTGATAGCGAATCGGGGCGAGTTGGGCTGGTGATCGACCGATTCGGCGTGGTAATTTATGACTTTCCTGATCGGAGTTGTTGATGCAACAGGTTCTCTTGAATTTGCCGTTCACGGCCGGGTTCTTCCCACCCGATGGGTTGCCGGTTTATGGCTTCGGCGCGATGCTGTTTCTCACGTTCGTGCTGACGGCGATGCTGTGGGGGCCGCTGCGTGCGGTCAAAGTCGGCTTGCCGAAAGACCGCCTCCAAGACTTTGCGATTCTGCTTTTCATCACCGGCATCGCGGGGGCACGGGTCGTGTACATGATGCAATACCGGAATCAATTCCCGAGCGACTTCATCGGGTTGGTGAAGTCGTTTTTCCAAATCTGGAACGGCGGCATCGTCGTTTATGGTGCGGTGTTCGGCGGGCTGATCGGGTACCTGTTTTTCTACCGAATTGTGTTGCGGAAGTTCAACGTGTCGGGGTGGAAACTGGCCGATGCGGTGGCCCCACTGATCGCGTTCGGCATGGCCGTCGGGCGGATTGGTTGTTACTTGAACGGCTGCTGCTGGGGGCAGCCGGTGTGCGAAGAATGCCAACCCGTGCCAATTTCGGCCACGCTCGGTGAATTCCCACTCATGCCCGCACACGCTCGGGATCAAGTGATTTTGCCGGCCCGTGCGGACGATCGAATGCCACAAATTCGCGGGCTACAAACCTCCACTGGTTTCGCCATCGCACCCCGGCTACCGCTTGGCATTGGTGATCCGCGATCATTGGTCGTGGCATTGGAACCGGGTTCCCCGGCGGAGCGCGCCGGGTTGAAAGTCGGTGATCGTGTAACACAAGTCAATGGGAAGCCGAACTACATCGTCGTTGAACTTCTGGGCGACGGCGATTTGGTCACCACAGGCATTCCGCGATTGACGACCGCAGGCGGGACTGAACTGCCGACCGTGGATGCCGGTGACGGTTCCCGTGTCGCCCGTATCGGGTTCGATGACGCGGAGAAGTACAAACTCGCCGTGGCGCGGGTGCAAGACTTGCGTGTCGGCGGGATGTCCGTCTTCGCGATGGATTCGCTCTGGGAGTTGGTGCGCGATTGGCCGCGTGGGAAAAGTGAATTGGCACTGGGCGTCAACCGATCCGGGGAAACCGTCACGGTCAAGTTCACACCGAAAACGGTCGCCTTCTTCCCGACGCAACTTTACGAAACCATCAGTATGGCGTTGCTCGTCGGCGTCCTGGTCACGTTTCAACCGTTCCGCCGTCACGACGGGCAACTGATGGTGCTGCTGATGCTCGGCTACGCCGCCCATCGGTTCCTTAACGAAGCCATTCGCATCGAACCCACTTACGCGCTGGACCTCACGTTGTCGCAATGGATCAGCATCGGCATCTTCTGCGCGGGGTTAACGATGGAAGCGTACCTGCGTGTCACCATGCCAAAGCTCCCGAACGGCTTGCTGCCGTTGTCCCACGGCGTTGCTCCGGCGTAAAAGTCGAAAATCGAATCAGGTTGCGTTCAAGGTCTAGGAAATCATTGTGGCAGCCTGACTTTTGCGGATTTTGTAGGTCGTGGTCGAGGCTTTGCGAGGCCCGACATGTG
>JANLRE010000674.1:0-3910 GCA_031368205.1 Fimbriiglobus sp.
CGATTCGGTCAAATTAAACTTCTTCGTCCAAAGGAGTAAGGCTACCGCCCAAGCGATCCTGAATTTCTACGGGCGACGCACATTCAAAAAACAACTCCAGCGCCTCGCGGAGGTTGTCTCGGGCGGTCTCAATCGTATCCCCTTGACTGGCGACATCGACTTCCGGGCACAGTGCGACGAACCCATTCCCTTCGCGGTGGATCACCGCCGTCAGTCTCTTGCTCATTTCCACTCCAAAAAATTTCTGTGGTCAGCGCTGCATGGGGCATGACATCACTATCATACTGCTCTTATACCCGATCACGAGATGTCCAACTGATCCAGGATTTCGTCCAGGCTCCACGGATTCACGGTTGGAAACACTGTGACATCCATTTCCGACTCGTCGGCGGCTTGAAGTCGAGCTTCCGCGAAGGCATCCATTAACACAGCAGCAGCGTGGTTACGCAACGTGCCGCTTTCCAGCAATTGGCGTAGCTTCCGGCGTTGTTCTCGAACCGTCGCCCGCCGCGACCCGCTACGCTGGTCCGGCTGATGTTCCCACTTGAGGAGATGAACAAGCAGCACGATCAGTCGATTGAACACTTCCCGCCGATCTCGTTTCGACATGTCCCTCAGATACTCGCTCAGATTCGGAAAGTCCATCTCCCCGTGCCGCCCCTCCGCTGCCAGCGCTGCCATCGCCTCCAGCCACGCCGTCTCGTCCTGCTCGTACAACACGTCCAGATTGATCGCTTCCGCCGTCGTCATGAACTTGCCTCCGTCGGGTGGATCACACGCAACCGCTTCTCATAGCGGGCGACGTACTCCCCGCGCAGCACCTCGTAGAAAGCGGAAATAATACTTTGAACGTAATTCGTCAAGCGCTGCAGCCTCGTGATCAGTTGCGAGCTTTCGGAATTCCATCAATAGGTCCGAATCCATTGCATCGTTTGACTGGCGTCTGATACCCAGCACTACAGGTCAATCCCAGTGTCGGGAGGGAGATTGAAAATTAACCACACCGGGATATACGCCAGCGGAACGACGAACCCCAGGATCGCTCCGAGGATCCACCCGCGGCGACCCCAAAATATCCCACCGGCCAGACCTCCACAAGCTGTCCCGAATACCGCTAGCAGTAAGAAATGCGTGTCCCACACCATCAGCCAGTAGATGCCCGCTCCGCCGGCAATCAAGGCAGCCACGCTGCCCACGAGTCGTAGCATCCAGTGTGACATCGTGCTACCAAAATAAGGGTAAGAAAGAGTCGAATCTGTCTAACCGGGTATGAGTCGTAGCTAATTCTACTTCGATCCCGTGTGTTTCAAAACACGATCCTCTAAGCACATTGGCTCAGGTTACACCCTGCTTTTTAGGTGGGCAACAAATTTCCTTATCGGTGAATGTTCTTCTGACCCCGTTGCCATCCAGTTTGAGCGACGGCACCTCACCCCAGCCATTCGGGGTGGGTTGCGGTGCCGTCGAACCGGACGCTGGTTTTGAACTTCTCGAACTCGCCTTTTGCGGCGGCTTTCGCGGACTTGGCGAGCAGGGTGTTCACCTCCCCCACCGCGCGCGGTTTGAATTCTTTGGCCACCTTCACGGCTTGCGTTAACCGCTCCATCGTTTCGATGCCGGTGATGACCACGGCGGTCGGCAACGTCAGGGCGAATCGAATCGAAGCAACGGTTCTTCGGACTTCTCCGCCTGCACCGGGGCCGCGTGGGACGCATTCATGACAGAACCCGCCATTCGAGGAACAGTTCCGGCCACCGAAACCTTGTGGATGAATTCACGGCGCATCATAACGCACTCCTCAACTTCAAGTCTCAAAATTGCGATTGTTGGTTCCGACAGCGACGCAAAACACTGCGCAGGCAACGACTCGATGTCAGAAACGGGCAGTCTAGAAGTTCAAGCAACTGCTTGACACCATGAAGGCAATTTGAGTGCCAACCAAGCGATTCCTGCATTCTCCGAACGGCGAAATCATGTGGTTCCAATGAGTTGCACCCCGGCCGAAGGGCCGGGACAACTCAGCCCAAGACTTTGGACTGACAGGGTAAAAATGCCGGAATCGTGACGCGCACCTAACTGACCGTTGGCAGTTGAATCGGGTTGTCGGCGAGTAGGCGGTCGGTGTCAAAAATCGCCAGCGATCGGTTGTCGTATTCCGTAAGTTGCTTGATGTAAAGTGTGATTTGCTCATCGAAGCCGATGACGGCTTGGTGTGTTGTGACGACCGACAACCGCCGTAAGCCACGAATGCAATCGACCACAAAGCCGGTCTTCGCACCGTCGGTCCCGGTGACCACAACCAAGCGTTCCTCGCGGCTGTGCTGGACCGGGTAACCAAAGAATAATCGCAGGTCCAATACGGAGACGACATCGCCCCGTAGGTTCGTTGTGCCAAGCAGCCAGACGGGTCCGGACGGCAACGGCGTTAACACGGGTCGAGGGTTAATTTCGACGACGGTTGACAGCCGAAGTGCGTACTCGCTGTGGGCTAACGTGAAGATGACGAACTGTTCTTCGACAATCGGCAACTCGGTCCGTCGCTCAACGATTCCTTCCGCAGAAGCGGCAACCAGGGTGACGGTGTATTCGTGCGACTCGGTTGGCGGAAGCGACCCGCGCGGGGGCGGCGTTAAACCCAGCACGTCAAACATACTGACAGGATCAGCGGGACTTGTTTCGTCGATTCGTTTCAACCACGTGGGGTAGTTGCCTGCGGGTGCCGAACCGGACTCACTCGCATCGCCCCAACCGATGGGGCTTTCCAGTGACGGCGCATTGTCAGCGTCAAAGGGAACGTGCAACGTGGGAATCAAGTCGTGTCGATCCGCGTCCGGCGGCGTGGTGGGCTGCGACATAGTTTTCACGTATAACGGGCGACAGTGGCGAGTAAATCTTCCGAGTCGAACGGCTTCGTCAGGTACTCATCGGCCCCTTGTTTCATGCCCCAGAACTTGTCGCTATCCTGGTTCTTGCTGGTCAACAACACGATCGGGATGTTCTTGGTCTCATCGGTCGTCTTGAGGGTGCGGCACACCTGATAGCCGTTCTTTTTCGGCATCACCACGTCCATCAGAATCAACTTCGGCTGTTCCGCGATCGCTTTGAGCATGGCATCCTCGCCGTCCACGGCGGTGACGACTCGATACCCACCGGAGGTCAGCGCGGCGGCGACCAACCGGAGTTCAACCGGGCTATCATCGACGACCAAAATCTTGTCACCACGCATGGCTACATCCTCTATAAAACCAGTTTCTTCGTGTATTAGCGAATCAATTGCAAGTCGTTGCGAACCCGTCACACCGTTTTGGCGGCCCCGATGTGTGATTCAATGGCGTCAATGAGCTGGCTCGGTTGGAACGGTTTGGTCAGGTACTGACTCGCGCCGGCCATTCGACCCCGCACTTTATTGAAGAACCCATCCTTGCCGGACAGCATCACGACGGGAACCCGTGCGGTGTCCGGGTTCTGCCGGAGCGTTTTGCACAGTTGATAGCCGTCCATGCCGGGCATCATGATGTCGATGAGGAACAAATTCGGCGCCCCTTGTTCCCCGACCACGATGAGGGCTTCGGTGCCATCGGTGGCTTGAATGGTGCGGTAGCCGGCCTTTTCGAGCGTCATGACCACGACTTTCCGCACGGTGGCGCTGTCGTCCACGACCATCACCAGTTTGCTATTCGATCGTGCCCGGAGTTCCCGTTCGCGGGTGTCTTCCGCTTCCGCATGAATGCGCAGGCTGTAAATGTACCGAGGCAATTCTTGGTGATCGGGCTTCAGCTTTAAGGCGGTTTGCAGTTCAGCCATTGCGTCCGAGAATCGCTGTTGGTTCAACAAGGCGATCCCGAGTCGGCGGTAGGTTTCGTAGGTGGCCACGGACTCCGGGACGGCGGCGAGTTGTTCGATCGATCGA
>JANLRE010000708.1:0-7825 GCA_031368205.1 Fimbriiglobus sp.
TTCACAAGAAGCTCCTCACCAACTTCAGCGCGAAGAGTAGTTCGAGGCTTGTAAGGGTATCTTCGTTTCGTCGAAGTGGTACAACTTAACGGGAGGAAATAGCGACTCAATGAAGAGTTAGGGGTATTACGTCAAGGCTCAATCCATAGCAAACGCAGAAAGGACAAAAATCCAATGAGCTTTCTAAATCGCCTTTTTTCCGGTGAGAAGCCAACTGAACAGAGTCTTCCAGAGATGCCAAAACCTGCCCGATACGACGACCTTCTGGGTGTAAGCCTCTGTTGCGATTCCCAAAGTTGTCAACGCGTCCTTGACGCATACAACGCGCAACTCGCAGGCTCCGCAGATCGGTTGGTGCAATACTTAAATCCGTTGCTTGAGCTTCCTGAGATTCAGCAGTGGACTGGGCAGCTTAGCGTATGGAAGGCCCTTGCAGCACACATAAGTAGAGAATTGTGCGGGAACTTTCTTCGTCCCATTTCGCTAGATGAGGCTGCTCTGGTGCCACGAATTGGAATGCGATTTATCATTGAAACCTCCCTCGGTCTTTTGACAGCAAGAAATGGAGATTTGATTTTCTTTCGTATGTCAGCAGCTCGCCATGCTAATCTTGGACCCGCATTTTCGTCTCCGGACTCTCGCATCGACCTGGACTGCGCCAAGAGATCCTTGACAAGTGCTGGATGGGCGGTGGTGTCGCTTTCATGATGACTGCAATTATGACCATTTCGCCGCCCCAGGAACTTCCCTGGGCGGTGAGCGGTAACCCCGACGTTTGATTCGCATCCCGAGCAGACTCCGGCGCGCCCCGGTGGCGCGGGCCGTCCTCGATTTTTTCAAAGCAGCATCACAATCCGAATTGTCATTTCCGTCTCGTCACGCGACTACACGTTGCCGCCGGTCTTCTTCCTTTTCGGACACAGATATTATGCTCGTCCCGAAAGAACCCCGTTGATCCGGGGCGATTGTCGCGGTATTATGCGTGACAGTATTGTTTAGCAGGGGCCGATGATGGCGCGACTTCCACGACTTCAGAACACACGACTCCTTCGGTTCGCCGGGGTCTGTTCCAGTGTTCGCGCGAGTTGACTTGCGAGAACGATTAGGACGGCCCCGGAACACCAGTGGTTCCGGGGCCGTTTGCGTTTCAGGCGGTTACTTTCCCACGGCGAAATGAGCGAGGAAGAGATGAGTCCGATCGTTGATCCGAACCGGGTAATTATCTTCGATACCACGCTGCGCGACGGCGAGCAAAGCCCCGGTTGCAGCATGAACCTCAACGAGAAACTTGAGATCGCCCACGCGCTCAACGACCTCGGCGTGGACGTGATCGAAGCCGGGTTCCCCATTGCGTCGCCGGGGGACTTTGAATCGGTGCAGGCGATCGCGCGCCAAGTTCAAGGGCCGATCATTTGCGGACTCGCCCGCTGCAACCCGGCGGACATCGACAAGGCAGCAGCAGCGGTGAAGGATTCGCACCGGCCGCGTGTTCACGTCTTCCTGGCGACCAGCGCGATTCACCGGGAATTCAAGCTGCGCATGACCCCCGCCGAGGTCGTGGCCCGTGCCGTCGAAAGCGTGAAGCGAGCCAAGGCACTGATCGAAGATGTTGAATTTTCCCCGGAAGATGCGGCCCGAACCGAACTCGATTTTCTCGTGGAAGTGGTCGAAAAAGCGATCGAAGCCGGGGCGACGACGCTGAACATTCCGGACACCGTGGGCTACGCGGTCCCGTCCCATTACGCGGGCGTCATTCGCCACCTCAAGAAGCACGTGCGCGGCATCGACAGCGTCGTCATCAGTGTGCATTGCCACGACGACTTGGGGATGGCCACGGCGAACACCTTGGCGGCACTGGGCGAAGGCGCGCGGCAAGTCGAATGCACCATCAACGGCATCGGCGAACGGGCGGGCAACACGGCGCTGGAAGAAGTCGTCATGGCGCTGCGCACGCGACAAGATTTCTTCGGCTTGCACACCGGCATCAACACCAAACTGCTCCAGCCGATTAGCCGAAAGTTGTCGCACGTGACCGGGATGCAGGTCCAACGCAACAAAGCCATCGTCGGGGCGAATGCGTTCGCCCACGAAGCGGGCATTCACCAAGACGGCATGTTGAAAGATCGCAGCACTTACGAAATCATGAAGCCCGAAGACGTCGGCATCCCGCGGACCGAACTGGTGTTGGGCAAGCACAGCGGGCGGGCGGCGTTGCGGCAACGGATTCAGGATTTGAACTACCACCTGACGGACGACCAACTCAACAAGGTGTTCGACAAATTCAAGCTGTTAGCGGACCGCAAAAAAGACATCTACGATGCGGACATCGAAGCCCTGGCCGAAGAGCAACTGCAATCGTCTGCACAAAAGCTGTACACCCTGCAAGCCTTCACCTGCAACGCCGGGACCGGCACACTGCCGAGCGCGGCGGTTTGCTTGTGGCGTAGCGACGGCACGATTTTGAAAGACGCCGCGACCGGCGACGGCCCCGTGGACGCCGTCTTCAAAACACTCGACCGCATCACAGGCATGGCGGTGAAGTTAGTCGATTACCGGATCCGCGCCGTCACCGTCGGGACCGACGCCCAAGGGGAAGCCTACGTCGAGGCCGAACACCTCGGGAAGCGAGTCCACGCGCGCGCCGTTTCGACCGACATCGTGGAAGCGAGTGCCTTGGCGTACTTGGCTGTCATCAATCGCATGGTCTCCCGCGATCTCCGTGATCGGCTCAAGCCCACCGATGACGTGCCGCCCGAAGTCATGCCGCCGACGACGTGATTTGGATTTCGGAACATACCGACAGTTCAATCTGGTAAACTCAGGTAGTCGTTTTTTGAGGAGAGCCAAGCCATGATTTCACCGCATCGCTCGCTACCCGTCGGCACCGTTGATTACCCCGATTCCGACGGCAAACCGATGGCCGAAAACACCAAACAGGCCGAGTGGATCGTCACGATTATGGGCAACCTCGACGCCCAATTTCGGGACGATCCGAACGTGTTCGTTGCGATGGACAACTTCATCTACGCGGTTGAGGGCGATAGCAAAGCTGTCACGGCCCCGGACGTTTACATCGCGTTCGGACGCCCCAAGGGCCACCGTGGCAGTTACCAAGTGTGGAAAGAAGGCCACATCTTTCCGCAAGTGGTCTTCGAGATCTTATCGCCGAGCAACACCCGCCAAGAGATGCTCGACAAGCAGGAATTTTACTTCAATCACGGTGCCGAGGAGTTCTACATCTACGACCCGGATGACAACATCTTGCAAGGGTTCGTCCGCACCAATCGGGGCGTGACCGCGATCAAGAACTGGGCCAAGTTTGTCAGCCCGCGACTCGGCATTCGGTTCGAGTTGGTCGATGCGGACCTGCACGTTTACGGTGCCAACGGCCAACGATTTCTGACGTTCGTTGAGGTCAGCGAACGCGCTGAGCAGGCCGACATGGAAACAAAACGGGCGAAGCGAGAGGCGAAGCGGGCCGATCGAGAAGCGAAACGAGCCGATGACGCAGTCCAGCTATTGGTGAAGTTGCGTGCCAAGATGCTCGCTGCGGGGTTGGACCCCGACGTTTGAGCCGGTGGGTTTTATTGCGAGTCATGAGCTACGATGATAGGATAAGACAGACGATTCGACTCTTCGTTCTATAGCTGTGGTAGGCCCGATGCGTGATCCGATGAACTGGGCGTTTCCGATCTTTCGGTCATTCGGCGTCCCCGTCAAACTGCACATCTGCTACCTCATTTTCATCCTGGGCCACTTCTTGCGCCAGGCGTCTCAAGCCACGGGGCAGGAACGGATCTTTGAAATTTTCGTGGTCACCATTCCGTTGTGGTTCGGTCTTGTGTTGCTTCACGAATTTGGCCATTGCTTCGTGGCCCGCATGATGGACGGTGAAGCGAAGGAAGTGATCCTGTGGCCGCTCGGTGGACTGGCGTTCCCAGAAGTCCCCCGGCACTGGTGGGCACACACCTTCACCGCGATGGGCGGGCCGCTGGTGAACATGGCGATCTGCTTACTGTGCTTCGTGGCGATTGCGGGTGCGGGATTTTTCCCGACCCTGAACCCGTTCGGCGACCCGTATGTCTCGGAAATGCGGAACTACAAAGACGGGCGGATTTACACCAGTCAGTATGGTGTGCGACTTTACGAACCCGGCACTGCCGAACCTGTGAAGCCCAGCGATGACATGGCGTCGAAGTTGAACGACCCGACCGCAGTCCAAGAAGCGGCAGTGAAGTTGAAAGCCGAACGGGCCGTGGCGCAGACGTGGTTGGTCTGGGTCAACCGCGTTTTTTGGATGAGTTGGGTGTTGTTGTTGTTAGCGCTGATCCCCGGCTACCCCTTGGATGGGGGGCAGATTTTGCAAGGCATTGTTTGGGCACGGAGTAGCTACACCAACGGCATCGCGGTCGCAGCGTATTCGGGGTATGTCGCGGCTGTGTTGATGCTGATTGCGAGCTTCGCATCCAACGAGGTATGGCCGATGGCCTTGGGGCTGTTCATTGCGTTTGGCTGCTGGATGAAAATGAACGCAATGGAACTGGAAGATTCCGAATACGGCGACTTCTCCCAGGGCTACCTGAGCCTGGATCAGGACGAAATTCCACCCCCACAAGCGAAGCGGCAGGGCCTCATCAAACGCTGGGTGACCGCCCGAAATGTGAAGCGGATGCAACGCGAAATGGACGAGCAACACCGCGACGAGGAACGCATGGACCAACTCCTCGATAAAATTGCCCGCCAGGGCAAAGCCGCGCTAACCGAAGAAGAAAACCGCTTCATGAAGCGGGTCAGCACCCGATACAAGAACCGCTAACCCAGAACAGTTTCAAACCACGAATAACACGAATCAGACGAATCAGACGAATCAGCTAATACAGAATTGATTGCGTAAACGCCTTCCTAGTTTTTTGATTGATTCGTCTGATTCGTGCGATTCGTGGTGAATCGTGCGTGATGGTTGCGACGGCAGGGGGGTTACGACGTGTCTCAGTTAATTGAACCGCGCACCTTGAAGGGGTTCCGCGACTACGAACCCAAGCTCATGATCCCCCGTGAGAGGGTTCTGCAAACCGCCCGCGACGTGTACCGTTCCTACGGCTTCGCGCCGATCGACACGCCCGCACTCGAATACGCCGAAGTGCTACTCGGCAAAGGGGGCGACGAATCGGACCGGCTGGTGTATCGCTTCAAGGATCACGGCGACCGCGACGTGGCGATGCGGTTCGACCTGACCGTCCCGTTTGCCCGGTTCGCCGCGCAGTACGTCCCGGCACTCGGTACGCCGTTCAAGCGGTACGCGATGGGGCCGGTTTGGCGAGGCGAGAACACGGCGGCGGGGCGGTACCGTGAGTTCTGGCAGTGCGACTTCGACACGATCGGCACCACGGCCAACGCCGCCGACATCGAAGTGATTCTCGTCATCAACGACCTTTTCACTGCACTCAACTTCGAGCGATTCACGATCCGCATCAACAACCGCCTCGTACTCAACGGCTTGTTGGAAAGCATCGGCGTGGCCGACAAGGCGGTGCCGTTGTTGCGGTCGCTTGACAAGTTACTGAAGATCGGTCGGGACAAGGTCATCGACGAAATGGTCCGTGAAGCCGGGGTGACTGCCGAACAAGCCGCGAAAGTCCTGACGCTCGCCGAAGCCGAGGGCAGCAACGCGGACTTGTTGGATCGCGTCGAATCCCTGTTCGGCAGCAATGAAAAAACGCAAGAGGGCGTGAAGCGATTGCGGGAACTGCTCGCGGTCACCACCGCCGTCGGCATCCCCGAAGGGCGTATTCGGATTGACCTGAGTATTGCCCGTGGACTGGACTACTACACCGGCACGATTTACGAAACCTTCCTGACCGACCTGCCCGGTATCGGCAGCGTTTGCTCTGGTGGTCGATACGACAATCTCGCCAGCAAGTACACCAAGCAAGTCCTCCCCGGCGTCGGCGCATCCTTGGGTGTCGATCGGCTGTTGACCGCGATGGACGAAATCAAGCACCCGTGGCTCACCGGCCAATCCACGCCCGCCCAAGCCCTGATGTTGCAATTCGACAGCACCCGTCTCGGCGACTATCAACGGGTTGCCAAGGAACTCCGCACCGCTGGCATCGCCGTGGAAGTGTACCCCGAGGCCAAGAAGCTGAAGGCCCAATTCGAGTACGCCGACAAACGCGGCTTCAAGCTCGCCCTCATCGCCGGTGGTGACGAGTTCGCCAACAGCGTGTGGAAAATCAAAGACCTCGCCAAGCGCGAAGAAGTGACCGTGCCCGCTAACGAGTTGGTGCAACGGGTGACGGAAATGCTAGCGACGAAGTGATTGGCAACGACCGTGTTACAAAGGAGGATTTGACGTGCCACAAACTATCGACGTAACAGGGCTTCCGCCGGACGTGGTTCGGGCAGTGGAGTCGTTGGTGAATACTCTCCGAGAGAAACCGAGGGTGACTCTCACTCTTGCACCGTCTGTTTTTGACCTATTCGGGAAAGCTCCAATTCTTCGGAGCGGTGCCGACATCGCAACGCAAATTCAAGACGAACGAGACGCTTGGGGCGAGTAGTGATTTACGTTGATGCGAACGTGCTGATTCGCCTCTTGAAGGCGATACCATTACTCGCGCCCCGCACCCCCATGTACGGCCATAAGCGGGATCTGCTTCCGATCGCCCGCGTCAACTCACCGCTTTCTTCACGAGCGCGGCGATCCTGGCCTCCTCGGTGGGAGTCAACGCCGTCAGCGCGAAGGCGACCGGCCACAGGGTGCCATCGTCGAGGTTCGCATCGGCGTTGAAGCCGAGCGTCATGTACCTCTCCTTGAACTTCTCCGCGCTACGGAAGAAGCAGACAACCTTGCCATCCTTGGCATACGCGGGCATCCCGTACCAGAGCTTCGGCGATAGGGTTGGCGCGTTTGCTTTGATGATCGCATGGAGCCGCTCGCCGATGACGCGATCCGGCCCCGGCATCGCGGCAATCGCCGCGACCACGGCGCTTTCACCGTCCGCCTTACCCGCGCTCGCGGCCCCCTTCTTCGCAGCCGGGTTCGCGGTTTTCGTCGTCTTCTTCTCCGCCATCGTGATTCCTTTGAAGACCGTCGCGTTCATGGCTCGATGTAATTGGACTTGGTCCGAGCGTCTGATAAAATGAGGCCGAACCCATCAAATAGGGAAAGCTATCATACCCCGCCGTCTGTTGCCGCGCCTGGTTCGGCGTCTGGCCTGCGACAGTCGGTGCGTGGATCGGCAACCTAGCAATTCGCCCATCGGAAACTTGATACGCCACGAACGCAACACCTTCCGGGTGATAGGCGGCGATCAACATGACCCCCGGAAACGTCATTCCCTCGATATCCTCTCGGGACGGGACGATGGTCCCGTCTGGGTGAGAATGGTACACGCCGAGAATCGAGTGGCCGTCCGCTAACAGTTCGGCTCCCCGTGTGTGGAATTCATCCGGTGAGATCCGGAACTCTCCCGTGACGGGGGAGAGATTCATCAGTTCTGCTGCGGTGGCAACCTGAAGTAAGTCACCGCCCGCGAGTAAACCACAACATTCCGCTGGGAAGGCAGCTTCAGCCTGACGTGCAATCTCCACGAGGACGCCAGGCGGGACGTGAAAGTCACTCATAGTACATCCGCGCGCGATCGAGTTCGATGACGATATCTTGGTTCATCTGGTCAGCGGTGACCCTGCCCTCCAATACTGTCACGAACCAGTCGCCAAGGTCGAACTCGACAACCCCTTCAAACGTGGGAGACATAAACCGCGGGTATGACTTGAGGCGGTAACGAGTGACTATGTAAAGCCGGATGTCCGACCGTCTAGT
>JANLRE010000733.1:0-5227 GCA_031368205.1 Fimbriiglobus sp.
CCGGCGCTGAAATCTGAACACTTGGCAACCGTGAAGAAATGCCAACGGGCACGGGGCCAGTCAGTTCATCGGTCCACGAGCGGAGGCGGCGGAGTGTGCCCCGGATGACATCCTCCCAGCGGATAGTAGTCGTGCCTCAGATACCAGTGATTCGGGCCGCCCGAGTTTGTCGGGGTCTAGCCATACATGCCAAAAGAGGAGGAGGTACGAAGCCGGCTGTTCCGGACGCGGGACGAGTCGATCGCATCACCACCTAACGTCTTCATATTACCCGGTGGGTGGGGTGGATTCCAAGAGCGAATTGCACCGTTCTACAAACTGAATCCAGTCGATCAGTGCTGGTGGTGGCAAAATGTAAACTGGATGAATGAAAAACGCCCAGCGTTCGATCCGATTGTGGCTCGAACGCTGGGCGTTTTTCGTTTGGCGAACGTCCGGGTTTACTTGACTCGACCCGTCACCGTGTAGGCGGCCCAGAAGTATGGGTGGGCGGCGCCGAAGCGATCGCGGCGTTGTTGGATCATCGTTCGTTGGGCGTCGGTCAAGGCTTGGTCGCGGTTTTTCTTGTCCACGAGTTCGCTGAAGAACGCCTTCATGAGTTGTGCCGATTCGATATCCGGCACTTGCCACAACGTGGCCACAACGCACTCCGCCCCAGCGAGCTGGAATGCGTGTCTCAGTCCCGCTACCCCTTCCCCGTTGTTAACCTTTCCCAAACCCGTTTCACACGCGGACAGGACGACCAACTTCGTCCCCCGCAAGTCCGTGCTCACCACTTCGCTGCCGGTCAGGATGCCGTTCTCGACGACCGCCCCGGTTGCCGTATTCGCTTTGTTACAGCCGGCGAATAGCAAACCGCACCGCAGGAGTGGGTCTTCAAAATTTTCTGCGTTCGTCGTCCACAACGAACGCGATTGGCCGAGCGTCCCCGCCGTCTCGGACAATTCGACTTTCTGGTCTTCCTTGAAGAAGCCGTGGGTGCTCAGGATCAACGCTTCGGGACTTTTCGCCGTGGTCACCAGACTCTTGAGGGCTTCGCGGTCCGTATGGACACGCGGTTTACCGTACAGTTTTTCCAAGAGCGGTGTCACAGCTTCGGCTTCAGTCGCGGTCCCTTCGAGACTCTTCACGTTTCCCAGCCCGAGCGACTTGGCCAATTTGCGGGTGTCAATACCTTTCGGAAGAATGCCGGCAATCAGTTTCTTGGCTTCTTGCAGCGCGTCCTCGGGGGTCATGTTGAAGTCGGGGGCCGCAATGATGAGCGGCGCTGTGACCCGTTTGGCGTTGGCAGCAGCGTCTGGAGACTTCAGCAAATCTCGCCCGCTCACAACATGATTGATCGTGAACTTTTCCACTAGATATTTGCCGTTCGGCATCGGCAACGCCGCCCACGGCAATAGCCACAGCGCACCGTCCGGACTGATGACGAGGTTGTCCGCATTGCCGATTTCTTTCAAAAGCGGGTGCAGCACCTTGGCGGCAACGGTCGTCATGACCGCGTTCAACTGCTTCTCCGCCGCCGGTTCGCCAAGCTTCTTCACCGTGGCAAACGCCGTCTCCAATTCCTGCCGGACCGCCAACACCCCCTTGTCAATTTCATCCGCCGGGCCGAGATCGACGATGCGCACCGGCCCAAACTTCGGCGTGATCCACGCGGCGTAATGGGCTTCTTTCAAAAACGACTGGTTCGTTTTCCCTTCCGGCTTTAGACGGGCTACCCGAAATTTCATGATGTCGATTAACACGCTGTTCGTGCTTAACTGGCTGCGAATGTCTTTCGATTCGATCCACGGAAGCGGTTTGTCAAGCCGGTCGCCCGTATCCCGCACTGCCGCAAAGAGTTCTTTTTCCTGGGCTAACAAGTTTTCCCGCCGTTTCGCGGTCTGACCGTCCTCGGAACCGTTGCCGCTGAGGGTCAACGAGGCGATTTGCTGTCGCACGTCTCGGAGTTTCTGAATCTGCTGCGAATTGCCAGCCACTGTTAATTGCGCTGCCGCTGCTTGAGTTTCGTGCAACGACCCTTTGCTATTCACTAGCCAAGTTGCTGTGGTCTCCGTGAAGTTCGGTTTATCAGAGTTCTCCAATCCCATTGTGAGACCCCGCCAAAGCGGGAACCCATCAGTTCCCGAAATGAACATCTGTTGGTCTTTCTGGGATAGCCCAGGCAGCACACTTGTGGTGTGGGAGCGTAACTGCCGTCGCAGTTTGTCCATCGTACTCAACGCCGTTTCACGGTCGTCCAGCACATATTGGGTCACGGCAAGCGTACTGGCCGTGTCAAATATTTGGGGACTATTGTCGCCCAACGTCGCTTGAAACACTTTCAAACAGTGTCGAAGAACTGGCTCGGCGTTCGCAAAATCGCGCGACTGATAGTACCCGTACCCGAGTTGGTCTTGCAGAATCGCCGTCCGAGGGTGATTCGGCCCGTATTCCTTCACATAGATTACGATTGCTCGCTTAATCAGAGCTAAATCCGTTTTATCTTCGACTGTGATTTTCAATCGGTAGAGACCCACAAGCGCGTTCGCCATGAGAGTGGATTCTCCCCCGCTACCCGATTGCAAAATTGCCAACGCCCGCTCGAAACAGGATTTCGATTTCGGGTAGTCTCCTTTCGAGAAGCACACAACACCAAGGTTGGTGTACGATTGAGCGGTGTCGTAATGCTTTATTCCAAGGGTTTTTTCTCGGATCGCCACTGCGCGGCTGTGAGTCGCTTCGGCTTTTTCGGTCATGCTCAAGTTGCCGTACAGCGAACCCAGGTAGTTCAAAAGTGTCGCTACCGTGGGATGATTGGGACCAAGTCGGGCCTCCGAAACTTTGATACAGGTTAGGAGTTCCAGTTCGGCTTGGTTGTATTGATTGGTCTGAATGTGGATCAGGCTCAAACTTTGGAGGCTTTGAATCGTTTCACTGTGTTCTTTGCCAAGAATCTGCTCGCGGATTTGGTACGCCCGTTTTGACAACGGCTCGGCTTCTCGAAATAGACCAACATCACTGTACAGATCCGCAAGTCCGGTTAATGCAATCACTGTGTCGAGGGTGTTTCGACCGCTAACACGCTCCGCAATTTGGACAGACTTCAAGAGCAATTTTTCCGCCTCGTTGTATCGTCCCAGTCGCCGCTGGATGTTCCCCATAACTGCGTGTTGAGTCTGTAACGCAAGTTTGTCCCTGTTCGGTTGAGCGTTGACAATTTGCATCACTTGGTTCATCTTCACTTCCGCTTCTTTGTACCGACCTATTTCCATCAGGTATCGTGCGTATGTGGTCAAGGTCGTAGCGACGGGCATCGTGTTTTCGCCGTACAATCTCGCATGGAATTCCACACTTTTCAGGTAGAACGAGTCCGCTTTCGCGGTTTGCCCATTCTTCTCGTACAACTCCGCAAGGTTGTCGTAAGACCGCCCGATTAGGTAATGTTTGTTGTCGAGTTTCGCCGCGCGGATTTCGAGTGCCTGAAGTAGAAGTGGTTCGGCCTTGGCATAGAAACCGTAGGTCACGTAGACCTGCCCGAGTCGATCCAGCACGTTGCTCGTGCCGACATCGTTCGGCCCGAGAACTTTCATCCGGATCGTGAGTGTTCTGCCATAGGCCGCTTCGGCATTTTTGAAGTCTTCTTTCATCAAGAAGACTTCGCCGATTTCGTAATGAAGCAGTGCGATGTTTTGCAGCGGGTAGCCTTTCTCCGCATTTGCTCCGCGTATGGCTTCGTCCAGCTTCTTGAGTGCCGCATCGAGTTTGCGTTCCTCAATGTCCTTGCGGGCGTCGACGTACTTCGCCATGTAGGGATCTTCCCTCTGCGCGAACAATACAGGTGATGAAAGCATCACAAAAAACAGTGCGAAGCGAAACATCGGGGTTCCTCGGTGGTGAAAGTTTGGGGGGGTTAAGCCAGAAGCCGAGCACGTGTGATTGTGCCCGGCTTCTGGTCTTCGATCAACTCAAAGGGTGAGGTTATTTCTTGGCGGGGTCGGCTTTTGGGGTGTCGTTCGGTGGGACTTCCATTTCGACTTTGTCGTCGGCGTCCGGCATGTTCGGCATCTTGGTCGGCTTCGGGAACGCGCCGTCTTTGATGTCCTCTAACTTTTCCTTGCGGTCCGCTTCGGCCAGCATCGAGTAGCCCTTTTCTTCGATGTCGTACCGGCCCCAGTAATGGCGACGGACCGGGTTGTAGTAGTAGTGATACCGTGGCTGCGTTGGGTAGTGGATCACGTAGTGGTAGCTGTACGTCGTGGCGGTGACAACGGGTTTGTAGTGGTACTGGCGGTAGTGGTAGCGGTTGATTTCGTTGTAGCTCCAGGTGCCATAATACTGGCGGCCTTGCACACGGTAACTCGCCTCCGCTTTCGGGGTCTCGATCACTGCCGTTCCCAGAAGGGCGGCTAACCCGATCACACAGATGCCACAGAAAAAGCGTTTCATGATTCAACTCCTTGTTCACTAACGGGAAATCTTACCGACCGCGAATTCGATCGGCATCAGGTGTTCGGGGCGAGTCGTTCGTCGTCTCGCCACCGTTCATGACCCGGATAACGAACCCCACGCCAAAATATTCCGGGGATTCGGCGGAATTATTTCGCACTGCCTGTGAGGGTGAAAGTAGCCCAGAAGTACAGATGCACCGAGGCGATCCCGTTTTTCGCGGGCAAGTCTAGACCCAGCTATTCCTCACATTCTGGGCAATCTGAAAGGCTTCTTGAAGCTTCGATGGCTAACGACAGCAATTGCACCACGCAAACAGAGTGACCAATGGGTTCACCAACGACGTTGTCTTGCGTGGGACTGAGTTGTTAAATCGCATCAGTCGTATGAACTGCAAATTCCAATGGGCAACGCAACAAGTTCGATGCATTACTGAAGACCAAGTTAGCGGAGTTCGGCCTAACGGCTATCATTTCTACACCCACTGTCACACAGGGCACATTCACCCCGGCAGTACGAAGTTCCTAGAACTGAGCCGGTGCGATGAGTTGCGACTTCCACGTTTGGAAAGAAATGCCGTGAACTTCTTGGCCCATTTGCATTTGTCGGACCCGGAGCCACACGCCCGCATCGGGAGTATGCTGGCGGATTTCGTGAAGGGGCCGGACTTCGACAAGTTGCCGAAGACGATTCAGGCGGGTGTGCGAGCGCATCGGCAGGTGGATGCGTTCACCGATTCTCACCCGCTGGTCAACCGCAGCATCGCCCGGATTAGCCGCGATTGGGGGTGGTTTTCCGG
>JANLRE010000764.1:0-3841 GCA_031368205.1 Fimbriiglobus sp.
GGTGCCGGTGGCGGTGGAGCCTTTTCGGGGGCAGCCGGTGCTTGTGCCCGTGCGACGACCGTCTTCGGCACATCAAGCTTGATCTGCCGAGGTTTGTCTGTGGCAACCATTGGCCCGGTCTGCCGATCCGCGAGTTTGGTCTCGGCTTTATCCCGTTGAACGCCTACGTCTCGCAACTGCTTGGCCATCTTCTGCTCTTGTAGCTGCTCGTCTTTCAGTACCGGCTTCAACACAAGGCTGGTATTCGTTTGCTGAATCGTCTTCAGCGGTTGCACCATCAGCAGTGAATTGCTGACAGCGTTATTGTTGACTGTCTTGTTGTTCACAGTGTTAGTCACATTGGTCACGTTGTTGGTTACGTTCGTGACATTCGTGATGTTGTTCACGACCGTATTTTGGGTGACCAATGTGCGGGGTGGGCGTTGGACTTCGCCGTTGAATCGACCGACGTAAATCGCGTTGATGTTCGTCACGAAGGTCGGGTCGGAGCGGTGAGCGACTTGGTAGTAGCTCCAAAGCGGGTCGTAGTTTGACGCACGACCGAAACCGACACTGACCGCGAAGTTCGTGCCACGGGCGCTACCACACCAGGCGTTGTACCCAATCGTGGTGTATCGCGGTTCAAAGTAATCGCCGAAGTAATAGCAGTTCCAACCGCGGCGGGTGAACATCGCACCCATCATGCAATCATTCGAGATCGCGTAGCTCGGTGTGTAGATGTAGGCTGGTCGCGCTATCACGGAGGGAGCGAATACGACTGGGGCAAATAAAACCCCGCGACCTTCAATCGGGTGATCCCAATACCCATCAATGAAAATGTACCCGCCGGGCGTCCAGCGGTAGTGGGCTGGTACCCAAACCCAATTGATACGGTGTTCCACCCAGAAACCGGGGCGCCAGACGTAGTGATTCCGCCACACCCACGAACCGGGGATGTAGAAACTGGTCTGTGAAGGGCTAGGTATGCTGGGTGCGTATTCCAGTTGCACGGGTGGCGGTGGGAGGTATTCGAGTTCGGCCTGTTCGGGTAAGGGTTGTTGCCAGAAGCCGTGGACCCATTGCCAGCCGCCACGCATTTCGCGCCAGCTACCGGGCAGCCAAACTCGTCCGGGGGGTGGTACCCGCCAAAACCCACTGATCCAAATAAAGTCGGTCCGTTCCTCGTCGAAGTGCCAGTAGCCGGGTATCCACTGCACGTTGTCGCCCGCCGGTTTTTGGTCCGGTGGGAGTTCTTCAACCGGAGCCGGTGGGATTTTCGGAACTAAGACCCCCGCGGTGGGAGCTTCGGCAGTGGTTGCAAACGCTTCGTGGACCGGACCCCGCGCCAAGACTTCGACGTCTTGATCGCGTTGGGCCATGCCAATGGCGGGTGTGAATGCGAAGATTGTCCCAAGCAAACCCGCTAAAACTAGGTGGGATCGACGGATACGCATAGCGGAACCTCAAAAGGGTGACGGATAGGACGTGCCTATCGCCACCCATCAACGACCCAGAATACAAAACTTGCGCGTTTCGCCAAAGCCGGCTCAAGTTCACACGAACTCGCCCCGAATGACTTTCGGCACGTCATACCAACGACTATCAGCATCCACTACACCGATCACCAACGCAACTCCAACCCGAATTGGACGCCTTGCACCCAGAGGTCGCTTTGCTTGAAAGTCGGCAACGGGCGATTCTGGCTAAATGCTACCGGCGGGCCGTTCGGCACGAACGTGAGGTCCACCGTGCGATCAATTTGATCGCCGGGTCGAATCACGTTCGACCAGTAGAGAAAGTTGTACCCGACGTAAGTACGAAGGTTCGGCGTCACCATGTAGCCAAGATTCAAGGTGGCTTCGGGGGCCACGCTGAACTTGTCACGGTTGAAGGTGCCGATGTTCGGCCCGGCTGCCAGAAGCCCGCCGGTGAAGCGTTCCGTGCCTTGGCCCGGTCGGGTGCGATTCTGGGTGCCGTTGATTTCGACTTCTTGGGCGTTCACACCCATTGCCACACAAACGCGGCCATCAATGTCGATTCGTCCCATCCGCTGACCGAACGCATAGCCAATCTGCCCGCCATGAAAACGGTTGCGGGTTTTGAACGAGTCTTGCACCACGATGCTCGTGCCTTGCGGATCGGGGGCATTTGGCCCCGCGATGATGAACTCCGTGATTGCGAGGTCTTCGCGCAAATTCAGATGGCGATACCCGGCAAAAATCTCCGACCGTGAGGTGCAAGTTCGGCAAAGCGATTGGCGATAGTTCAGATCCGCACCCCACAACGCGCTGCTCGTCTCGACAAGCAAAGTCCCAGTCGATAAGCCGGGGAACGCCACTAGCTCTGCGAATTCCTGGTTGAAATTCGGCGCGAAGATCGGCCGGGCAATCGTCGGGAATTGGTTGGAGTCGATTTGGAATCGGCTCGATTGCCGCCCCAGGAAAAACACGCTGCCATCAACGCCTTGCGATAAACAATCATCGCACCAAGTACCACCGCGAATCCGAAAGCCGTTGCGGGCGGTCGTGCCAAAAGTTCCGGGTCCGAGCAACGTTTGCGTACCGGGCTGACCCAGGTAACCGAACGATTGCGATGCCCCCGTTGAGGCTAACACCGGCACATTTCCAGCCCGCATCCACCAGAGCAGATAGTCCGTCTGCACGAAGTAGCGATCCGTTGTGATGGGGCTTTCACCCAAAACAACCGTATCGTTGTCTTCCCCGAACCGCCCCAATCCGAAAATGTCCAGGAAGTGCCGATCGCGTGACAGCGTCAAGTTCGGTGAACCAAATGAACCCCGCCGATTCGGGACGACGGCAGTTACTGCTGGTAAACCCGGCGTAGGTTCCAATTGTGGACATGGTGTCCCCATCGGTGAAGCACCCCAAATTACGTTTCCATTCGACGGCACGAATGGCGCCGGTGTTGGAGTTGGAACTGGGGTTTGCGGTGTCGTGGGTTGCAATTCCGGTTGCTTTTCAACAGGCAACGGCTTCGTCGGTGGCTTGAGTGGGACATCCGGTTTCGGAACCACTGAACGCGGTTGCGGTAACGGTTCAGAGCCGGGCGCCAGTTGTGCAGTAGGTGGTTTCGGTGGCGTGGCTTGTTGCAGCGCGGTATTCACGATCGGCGCGGAAGTCGCTACCCACTTGGGCGCATCGCCAGATGACGGTGTCCACGGAGAATCCGCTGGCTTATTCACAACTTGTGGGACGGACTGTCCACTCGGATGCCAGTTTGAGTCGTCGGCGCGAGCGTAACCGCCCGCAATCCAAACAGCGACGATGAATGGAATTCCCATCCGTCGCATGATCCATCTCCGTGAGATAACGTAACTGAAATCGAATTCTTCACTTCCCCTAACTCTGTCGGCATTCTGGACCAGCAATCGTTACGAATTCCCGGACCGTAACAATTGATACAAACTATCAACCATTTCAAATCGGGCTTGACGAACTGGGGATAGACTTGCGATGTACGTGATGCAAAACTTTGCTAACTCTGAATATCGAAATGAATCCCCGCTCCGAGTGACTCGGACGGTGGAGATTTGAAATGGTGACAATGCCCATGAAACACTATTTGAAACGACTTCGACTTGGTCTGACGGGTTTGCTCGTGGTGTGCTGTGTTGGGTCAGCGAGTCCCGCGTTTTACTTCGCCGGGTGGCCTGGTGATGGAATCCCTCGGACACCTTCCCTCATCACGCCAGGTCAATCGTCCAGTCAAATTGTACCTAGCCCACTTTTTTCCGATGAATTGAAGACCCGGATCCCCGTTGAGCGCACAAGCACCGAAACGCCCGCCACCCCGGAGCCGACAACAGCCGCACTCGCGGTGTTGGGCTTGGGTGCCGTTGCTG
>JANLRE010000770.1:0-1027 GCA_031368205.1 Fimbriiglobus sp.
CGCGCGGGCGTTGATGGCGAGACCCACCCTGTTGTTGCTCGACGAACCCTCCCTCGGGTTGGCGCCGCAAATTGTCGTCCAGATTTTCGAGGTCATCCGCGATTTGAACAAACAAGGCACGTCCGTGTTGCTCGTCGAACAGAACGCCCGCATGGCACTGAAGGTCGCGCATCGGGGCTACGTGCTTGAGACGGGACGAGTCACTTTTGCCGATCAGGCGAGCGTGTTATTGAACGACCCGCGAATTCGGTCCGCGTACCTCGGGGAATAAAATTTAGTCGGCATTTGCCCGGATTGATACAATGTACCAATCGCACTCGTGTTCGCAACCGGGAAGGTACCGATGAAAAAGGTCGCTGTTGATGAAGAAATCGAACGTCTCCGGCAATTTGTTATCGAATCCCGCACCTCAACAACCGTTGAACCACAAGCGTTGAAGACAATCGAGAAACTGAACAAGCTTTACGAAGAAGATAAGACGTTGTTTAGCCCCGAAGACGCCCGTTGGTTGAACGTCCTCAAGGGGAATCTGTCGCAGCGTTTGGAGTCGCACAAGCCGAAAGAAGTTCACACCAAAAAGGCGAAACGAAAAGGCGATCAACTCGACCATTGCTGGCGGTGCATGACGCCCATCGACGAGCGATTCACCGACAACTGCCCGACGTGCAGCGAGAAACCCTACATGTGGCGCATCTGCCCTATCTGCCAAGCCTGCGGCTGCCAACGCCTCGGCAACGTGCTGATATAGTCTTTCATCAAATCTGCTTGGTGTGAGCGATGGCCGGACGGTTTGGATTACGAGCTAAGTTGCGGCTTTTCCGTGACTTGGTCTCCGCTATTGGGCTTCTGCCCGCCATTGGACACTACCTTCGCCAGAAGTTCGGTCGGCGACGAGGGTCGGTGCTTGCATTACACCCCTATCGAGCGATCCACCCGTTACAAGTTCGATCCGACACGAGTGACATGGGGGTCTTCAGTCAGATCTTCATCGAGCAAGAGTACGCCTGCCTTGACGACTTGAATGATG
>JANLRE010000532.1:0-2707 GCA_031368205.1 Fimbriiglobus sp.
ACCGGCTGCGTAAGCTGCCGGGTGGTCTGCCACGAACGGCGGGATGGTTTCACCCGGCAGCTTACGCAGCCGGTTCGCCGGGAAGGTCAACTTTCCACGACGAATCCGATTCACCGGGGCAACAGTAGGACATTTCCGACCGCCAAAGGTTCGGCCTTTGCGTTCATCGTGCATAAAACAGTAGCGTGCCATCGTCGCCATCTGTCCGGAGTGTTGCACCATGTCCACTGCGAAATCGGCGTTTGTTGAGTTGGTGGAAATGACCGGGCACATCGTGGATTCGTTGCTGCTGCCGAAGGTGCTGGACGCGATCCTGTCGCGGGGCGGGCAGTACCACATCGAGTCGTTGAAACTCGGGGAACGGCAGGACGACGCCAGCGTCGCGCGCATCGAGGTGCGGGCGGATTCGGCGAAGCAACTCGAAAGCATCCTCGCGGAGATTCACCCGCACGGCGCGGTCCCGGTTCACCCGTCGGATTGCAAGGTCGTCGTGGCGGACATCGACGGGGCGTTCCCGGACGGCTTCTATTGCTCCACGAACTTCCGCACGCAAGTCCGGCTGCACGGCGAATGGGTCGAAGTCGAAGACCAAGAAATGGACTGCGGCGTGTTGGTCGATTCCGAAGGGTTGGCCGCACGATGCTTGCCGATGGTGGGCGTGAAAATCGGCGACCGGATTGTCGTGGGCCGGGCCGGGATGCGGGTCTTTCCGCCCGAATCGGAGATGCGCAAGTACGAACTGTTCGAGTTCATGGCCAGCCCCGTTTCGAGCGAGCGCCCGAAGGGTGTCACGGTGCGGGAAATCGCCCAGGCGATGCGGCGCACCAAGGCCGCCGGGGAAAAAATCCTTGCCGTGCTTGGCCCGGCGGTTGTTCACACGGGTGGCGGCGAACTCGTGGTGAAGCTCGTGCGGATGGGCTACTTGAACGTGCTGTTCGCGGGCAACGCCTTCGCCACCCACGACATGGAGCAAGCCCTTTACGGCACCAGCCTGGGCGTCTCCTTCACCCACGGCTTGCCGACCGACGAGGGGCACGAACACCACCTGCGGACGATCAACAGCATCCGCCGATTGGGCAGCATTCAAGCGGCGGTGGACGCGGGGAAGCTCACGTCCGGCGTGATGTACGAGTGCGTGAAGCACAACATCCCGACGGTGCTGTGCGGCAGCATCCGCGACGACGGCCCGCTCCCGGAAGTCATCACCGACATGCTCGTCGCCCAAAATGAGATGCGCAAGCACATCCCCGGCACCGGCTTCTGCCTGATGGTCGCCACGACCCTCCACAGCATCGCCGTCGGCAACCTCCTGCCCGCGTGGGTGAAGGTCGCGTGCATCGACATCAACCCCGCCACCGTCACCAAGCTGATGGACCGCGGCACCACCCAAACCGTCGGCATCGTCTCCGACGCCGAACCGTTCATCCGGGCGCTGGTGGCGGAGTTGGAGAAGAGCATGTGAGCGTGGGTTTCAGGTTTCGGGTTTCGGTTTTGATAAGCTGGCGCCCTTTTGAATCTGGGTGGCGCGCAAAGCCCACGGATCTGGATCCGTGGGCTTTGCGCGTCCTCACACCACCCGAGACCCGAAACCCGATCCTCACCCGTCCAAGTCCCACACGACGACTTGGCCGTTTTCGCCACCGGCGGCGGCGATGGTGCCGTCGGGGTGAACGGTGAGGCAGTAGACGGTGCCGATGCCCCAGTCGAATTCTTGCGCCGGGGAACAGGTGTGGATGTCGAAGATTTTGACGGTGTTGCCGCCATCGGCCACGGCGAGTTGGTTGTTGCCGGGGAGAAAGACGAAGTCGTGCGGCGATTGAGTTAACTCGATCCGACCACGCAGTTCACCGACAGCATTCACCAGCCGAATGGTATTGCCTTCCGTGACGGCAATGGTTTCGCCATCGGGGGAAACAGCCAAGCGAGACCGAGACCGATTTGTCCGCTGCTTGCGGTCAATCTTGACCCGAAACCGCTCCCGAACCGGCTTAATTGTCCACGAAATGAGTTCAGCCTCTTTCTGGTCTATTACGACAATGGCGTCACCACTTGGGGTGAAGGCGACGGCTTCAAAAAGACCCAGATCGAACGCTGCAATCACTTCTCGTGTCTTGATGTTCCGTAACTGAATCTCGTTGCTGATGGCCACCAACCATTGGTTTCTCGGCTCAAGGCTCGGGGAGAATGCGACTTGCACAACGGTGTGAAAGTCAAAATCGGGAGTTGTTTGAGCGGAAATTAGGTGGAGTGCTTCCAATTGCCGAAATGAAGCCACTGATTCATAAATCCCACCGATCCCACTGATAGTGCAGATGACGAGTTGCGTTCCATCGGGTACGTAATCGAAGGATGTGATTATTTCGCGTTGATTATGCTTGATTTGGTGCGACTTCCCGTTCGCCAAATTCCACGAAACAAGCCGTCGTGTGAATGGAATTAACCCCGTCAGTTCTGCCGAGTTCGGGCGGAAACGCACCTGGACGATGTGTTGTTGGCTCTTGACGCTGTAGTGGCGCATCGCGGTGGTTCCGGTGGTGATCTCGATACGCCATGCTGCAAGACTATCACTTCTTATCCACCTGCTTCTTCGCCTCCGCTTTCTTCGCCTCCGCTGCGGGTTCGGCGAAAACGTTGGTGCGTTCGAGGGGGAGTTGGAAGGCGTCGGCGACGCGGGTCATGTAGTTGCACCACGCGCCGTACCAGATCA
>JANLRE010000825.1:0-1332 GCA_031368205.1 Fimbriiglobus sp.
ACGTCGCCGACGAGCCGAACGGAATCGGCTGATCCCACTTCAAGAAGTCGTCCCACGAGCAGTGTGGTAGAGGCGCGGAGCCACCGACGTTGGCACTATCCGTCACTTCCGTGAATTTCTTGCCGCCGTCGTTGTGGAACAGCCGCGACTTGCCGACGCAATTGATGAACAAATCCGGGAACCCGTCGTTGTCATAATCACCAACCGCGACGCCCATGCCGTACATCGTGATGTTCAACCCCGTCGCCACCGTGACATCTTCAAACGTGCCGTCGCCTTTGTTGCGATACAGCTTGGGTGTGGCGGTTGAATCACGCCCGGTGTGCCCAGGCCAGGGGCAGGAATTGACAAACAGCAAGTCCTGCAAACCGTCGCCATCGAAGTCGATGACGGCCACGCCACCGCCCATCGTTTCGGGGAGTAGCTTCCGCCCGGACAGGCCGTTTTCGTGTTTGAACGCGATGCCAGCTTGCTTCGTAACGTCCGTGAACAGGACCGCAGGCACCGGGATCGCCTCCCGTGATTGGGCGGTGCCCGGTTTCACGACAAGCGGCGGTGGCTTCTCTCGTAGCAAAAAGTAATAGCCTGCGAACCCGGCGGCACTCAGGAATAACAGCGCCGGGAGGATGTATTTCAGTTGCTTCATGGTGGACAGAACCTATGAAATCGGCGGATGAAACGGCGGATGAAACGGCGGCTCAATCGCGTAACAGTTCGCCACCCGCCAGGATCGTTTTGCGATGGTCCGGCGTGGTCGGGTAGACGATCCGATCACGGGCCGCGTAATTCGCGGCGGGGTTTTTGGACCGATACAGTCGTGTCGCCGCAGAACGGGCCACTTCGTCCGGCTTGAAAATCGTGTGGAATTCCCGGTGCAACGAGGACATCATCGCCGCGAGTGCTTCGCGCAGTTCCGGATTTTGCTCCGCGTGGTACAACGGCTGGAGTGCTTTCCAAACCGCACGCATCGTGACCAACTTCGGCTGATCGGCACGCGGTGGTTGCTTGCTAATTGCGTCGAACCCGGCCTGGAGTTGGCGGACGAGATCCATGCGGGTTGGCAACGGTTGCTTCACGTCAGCGGCTTGGGTGGCGAGTGCCAACAAGCTACCAAATTCCGGCGCGGGTCGGTCAGCACGTGGGCTGGCGGGTTCCCCGCCAAGGGTACCGTAGCCTTGCTTCAACAAGTCGTGGGCTTGTACATCTTCCGGGTCCAATTTCATCACTCGCTCCGCAGCGGTGATGGCCTTCAACACGAACTGCTTTTGCGATTCGGAACCGTCCGGCTCGAACAGGCGCCGCTTGAACAGGCGGTTGGCGAGCATGTTTTGG
>JANLRE010000827.1:0-4297 GCA_031368205.1 Fimbriiglobus sp.
CCGCAGCACACGCGGCCCGCCAAGCCATGTGGCGGGTCACCGTGTCCGCAGACCGTGTGAACCCGGCCGTCAGCGGTGGTTCTAAAAAGCACAAATATGATCACCGGTGTCCCGCCGCCGGGTGCCCGTCTCCGAACGTCACAGGACTGGGGGCTCGTGGTCTGGGACCGGGGGGCCGCTCCGGTCGCAGACCACGAGCCTTCACGCCAGACGGACGGACTCGCGAACCGCCATCGCGTTCGCCCACGACGCGGTGGCGCATCAATGGTAACGAACGTTGCGCCCCACTCTTCCGCAGGTCTCGCGAGCCTCTTTCACCGGCCGGTGACCGCGCCCGCGACCCCGAAGGGCGGGTGGGCGGCGGCGAGCCAGTCCCGACGGTTCGGGAACGTGTGTCCCGTAACGCGGCAACCCGGTCCGACGACTTTCAGCCGCGGTCGGACACCATGCGCCTGCCGCCGTTGCCGCCAAACCGGATCCGTAGCGTCACGAGTGTTCACTCGGCCGTGCCGATCCGCGGCCCAAGGTGTGAACGCCTCCGGTCACGGCTGTTTCAGCAGCCGGCGGTTTCCCCAGTCTCTGTGCGGGTTGAGCGGGTTCGACGGCTCGGCAACCGACCAAGCTCATCTCACGCCTCGTCGTCATGTTGCCGGTTGAAAACGCTTCTCACCGTACCGGTACATCGCCCGTGTGGAACGCCGCGGGCCGATCGCCGTGGTTGACCGATTGAAACCCGTGTACGCCGTGTCAACGGGGGCCGAAATTCCGGGTGGCGAAACCCCAGAGTTCCGCAGGTTTCCTCGGAAAATCTCGTCGAAACGGAACTTAAGCATGCAAAATCCTCCACCCGGCACGGCCTTCGTTCGCGGGAAAACCCTTTTGAAGCGGTTTCTTGTAACGAACAGACCGCTCGCGTCAATCAATAGGTGGCCGAAGGTTCTCCTGAAGGTGCAGAGCCCCTACGACCCTTGACACGCGACTTGTCGCCGGATCAACTGGCCAAACAATTGAAAGTTAGTCGCAGAAGGATCGACAGGCGCGTGCGGAATTATGTCAGAAAGCCCGCCGGGAACTTTTAGAGGTCGCCCCGTGAAACTTGAATTGGTGTTCCCCGCCTCCGGTCAGCACATCCCGACCGACCACAGCTACCCGCTGTATTCGGCGCTGTCCGCCGTCGTGCCGCAGTTCCACGACGCAGCGAGCGGGCTGCGGTTCGCCGCGATCACCGGCGAGCCGGACGGCGCCGGCCACCTGCGGTTGGCGGACCACTCCTGCTTGCGGGTGCGGGTCGCGGACGACGCGATTCGCACCGTCCTTCCGCTCGCCGGGAAGCGTCTCGAAATCGCCGGGCACGCCGTCCGGCTCGGCGTGTCGTCGGTGCGAACACTGATCCCCGCCCCGCGACTGTTTGCCCGGATCGTGACGTTCAAGAACAACGACGACCCGGAAAAGTTTCTCGAAACCGCGAGGGGGAAATTAGCCGAGATGGGCGTCACGGCGGAGCCGGAACTGCCGATCCACATCACCGGCGACCGGGCCGGCGAACCGCACCGCAAGATCGTCCGCGTGAAAGGCGTCGCCATCGTCGGCTACTCGCTCCTCGTGTCCGAACTCACCGCCGATGACTCGCTCAAACTCCAAACCCACGGCCTCGGCGGCCGCACCCAAATGGGCTGCGGGTTCTTTGTGCCATTCCGGGAGGCGAAATGATGGCAACACTTTGGGGAAAATACCACAAACAGGGCAATTTACCGGGCGTTACATTGCTCGAGCACACCATGCATGTGGTCGCCGCAGGCGATGCCCTGTTCGGCACTGCGAATGGACCGACGCGGTTGGGCGAATGCTGGCTCCGGTTTTTCAAACTACCGCAGTCGGAGTGGGAACGATTCTACTGGAATCTGCTCGCCGCCGAACTGCTACACGATTGGGGCAAAGCCAACGACGGAATGCAACGAGTGCTGACCGGCACCGGCGAGCAAGCCATCCGGCACGAACACTTCAGCGCGCTATTGATCGGCCTGCCGGAAGTAACCGCGTGGCTGAAGGGGAACAAACAGATTGACGTGCCGTTGGTGCTGTCAGCAGTGCTGACGCACCATTTAAAAACTCCTGACAAAAAGGACTGGGGTGACAAAATCACTTCAGGAACTGCGGTCACATTAGTCGGTCTTGATGGACCGTTTCGAAAACTTTTAGAGCTTACGAAAGAACGACTCGTGTTGGGCGATTTTGATGTAAGTACTATCCCAACTCGCTGGATTGCCCGATCACCAAAAGATATCCGTGATTTTCGTGAATTGACTTCGCGTGAATACCTAACACCGATTAATCGTCAGTCACTCGATGCCCGTCGGATGTTGACGGCGGTCCGCGCGGCACTCATTGCCGCAGATTCCGCGGGATCGGGGTACGCACGGACGGGACAGCCAGTTGGCGAAGCGGTGTGGAAGCAGTTCGTCGAACGGGAACCGTTGACTGGTCAATACCTCAAAGAAAATATCATTGATAAGCGAATCGCACAGATCAAAGCGGCAGGGAAATGGGACGATCGCGGGGACGGCAAAGAGGGGTGGAACAACTTTCAACTCGCGTGCGACTCACTCCCGGATCGCGCCCTGTTACTCGCGCCGTGTGGTAGCGGGAAGACGTTGGCCGCGTGGCGCTGGATCGCGGCGCAGGCGGCGAGGCGGCCCGTTGGTCGGGTTCTTTTTCTGTACCCCACTCGGGCCACGGCGAAGGAAGGGTTCCGGGATTACGTCTCTTGGGCGCCAGAAGCCGATGCCGCCCTGATGCACGGCAACGCGGCGTTCGACTTGAACGGTATGTTCGACAACGGTGACGCCCGTGGGGACGGTAGCAAGTACGAAGCGGACCGCCGGCTATTTTCACTCGGCTACTGGCCCAAGCGGGTTTTCTCGGCCACGGTCGATCAGTTCTTGGGGTTCCTGCAATACGGCTACGGGCCGATGTGCATGTTGCCGGTGCTGGCCGATTCGGTGATTGTGATTGACGAGGTTCACAGCTTCGATCGGCACATGTTCACGGCCTTGAAAGAATTCCTCAAGAACTTCAACGTGCCGGTACTCTGCATGACGGCAACCCTCCCAAACGACCGCCGCGAAATGTTAGTCGATGAATGTGGGTTAACGCTGTCCGGCGAGCCACCGGAGGATTTGAGAGTCATTTCGGACGCGCTGCGTTACACGCTCACCCACGTGAGGACGCGGGAAAAGGCGTTCGACGCCGTCCGCAGTGCACTCGCGGCGTGCAAGCGGGTGCTGTGGGTGGCCAACACCGTGAAGCGCTGCCACGAAATCACCGCGAAGTTCGCCATCAGCCCGGACAAGATGGAAACACCGGATGGCGTCCCGGTCTACTGCTACCACAGCCGTTTCAAATTAAGCGACCGCGTCAACCGTCACAACGACATCATCGGGGCACTCAAGGTTGGCCAACCCGGTGCTCTCGGGGTGACGACTCAAGTTTGCGAAATGAGCCTGGACCTGGACGTCGATTTGCTCGTCACCGAAGAGTGCCCGGTCACGTCGCTCATTCAGCGAATGGGCCGGTGCAATCGGGAACGGAACGCGCGTCCGTTGTCTGAGTCCGGCACGGTGCTGGTCTACAAGGCCGATTCGGACCTCCCTTACAGCACGGACGATTTGAAAGGGCGGGAAGAATTCATGAGCAAGACGACAGGGCGCCCACTCAGCCAGACGGACTTGGAATCAACGTTGAACGGGCTGACGGAGACCCCGCCGTGGCTTGGAGACAACGTCATCATGTTTCTGAAGAGCGGCGCCTACGCGGTCGGGCCGAAGTCGGACGACGAGGACGCCAACACCTTCCGAGAAGGCAACGACTACAACCGCCCGTGTGTGTTGCCGGACGAAGTCGGGAAATATTGGGACGCCAAGGAAGAATTGAGGTCGGGGTTCATACTGCCGGTGCCGAAGAATCTGGCCCATAACCGCGACGACGACAAAGAGGCGACGCACCGTCAACTGCCCAAGTATTTGGGCGTGGCGAGTGCCGGACACTACCACAAAGCGGTCGGGTTTTGCGACAAATTGATCACCGAATGGGAGGCCGAGTAATGGCGAAGGCCAAACCACCGGAAACGGTGACGATCACATACGACCTGTTCGACCTGCCGACCGCGCAACACAAAGCCGGCCTCGCCGGGTTGCTGTTGCAGATCGAGTCCATGAAAAGCAGGAAACAAGTAGCGCCCACTTATCGGTGGGATACCGAGGCGTCGAACTCCCGTGTTCACATCGAATTCACGGAGGAG
>JANLRE010000852.1:0-9355 GCA_031368205.1 Fimbriiglobus sp.
TGAGCGCAGCGACACCCCAGTTAGCTCGGCCCTGCAAATCACTTCGCCCAATCCGGAACATCGGCTTCAAACGTGACCCGCTCATTGGTCAACGGGTGCGTGAAGGTGATGCGGTGGGCGTGTAAACAGAGCGGCGGGTCGTTCACGGTGTGGGTTTGTGTATCACCCAGTTCATGATTTCGCAGATACGTCTGGTCGCCACAAATTGGCCAACCGAGGTGCCAGAGGTGAACGCGAATTTGATTCGTCCGCCCCGTGTGTGGTTGCACTTCCAAAAGCGTTGTGCCATCCGCGAAGCGGGTTATCACACGGAAATCGGTGCGGGCGGTCAGTCCGTTCACTGCGTCAATGCCACGAGAACCTAGCGCACCTGCCGTGTCACGGATTGGGGCGGTGCAGGTGAATTCGTCTTGGGGAGGGTGGCCGTGAACACGAGCCAAATAGTGTTTCTCAACTTCGCCCCGTTCAAATTGCGACTGCACGAACTTGGCGAAGTGAGCGATGCGCGTGAACACCACGACACCCGTCGTGTTGGCGTCCAACCGATGCGCCGACCGTGGCCGTTGCGGGTGATAGACATCACGCAAAATCAATTGCAACGTGTTGCGGTTGAAGCGCCCGCTCGGGTGAACCGGCAACGGGGCGGGCTTGTGCAGCACGATGATGGCTTCATCCTCGTGGATGATCCGAATATTGACGTTCACGTCCGGTTCCAACGTGCCGGGTTGTCGGTGGAAGTACAGTTCCCCGGCCCGAACGATGTGGTCCGCGCCTACCGGCACATGATCCGCGTTCAGCAAAAACCCACTGTCACACTGCTGACGCCATTCCTCCGCTGGCGCGTGGTTCAAAATCGTGCTTAGAAACTGGGGGAGCGTGAGTCCGTCGTATTGTCGGGGCACGCGAAGTGGGCGCACGTTTTCGTACATCACACTGCCGGGAAGCGGTGTCGTGACACGCGAAATCATAGCTTGATGGCGAGCCAGTTCGATCGCTTGCAACTCGTCGCTCGACTTGAAACAATAAGGGCACGACTTCCCTTCAACGAATCTTGGATCCTCTTGTTCATCCGGTGTCAGGGGACTTTGGCACATGTAGCAAAGAGTTTTGCCCGAGCCTTCCAGACTCGCTTCCAAGCCAACCCGTTTATCGAACACGAAGCACTCGCCGTCGTAGTGGTCGCCGCCGCACTCCTCGAAGTATTTCAGAATGCCGCCGTCGAGTTGGAAGATGTGCTCGAACCCCTCGCGCTGCATGTACGGCCCGGCTTTCTCACAGCGAATGCCGCCGGTGCAGAACATGACGATCGGTTGTTGCTTCATCACCTCGGGCAGCTTTTGGACGGCAGCGGGGAACTCGCGGAAGTGACTGATGCCGATTGGCAGTGCGTTTTTGAACGTGCCGAGTTGGACTTCAAAATTGTTACGGGTGTCGAGCAGCGTGACCGGGCGGCCTTCGTCGAGCCACTTTTTCAGTTCACGGGCGGACAGTTTCGGCGCCGGTTTCCGGGCGGGATCAATGCCCTCAACCCCGAAGCTAATAATCTCTTTCTTGATCTTCACCAGCATCCGCGTGAACGGCTGGTCTGCGCTTTCGCTGACCTTGGGTTGCAAGTCGTGTAACCCCGGAATCGCGCGCAACTCCGCCAGAAGCCGTTCGACCTCCGGTCGCAGTCCCGCCAGAAACAGGTTAATCCCCTCCGTGCTGAGTAGGATCGTCCCGCGTAAGTTCCACTCGCGGCACAACGCAATCAGGCGTTCGCGCAACGGCTTCAAATCCGTCAGGACGGCGAACTTGTAGGCGGCAATGTTGGTCACAACAGGCATGATGAACCGTGAGTCGTAGCGTGAGGAAACTGCACAGGCATTCTATCGCAACGGGATTTCGTGCAGCATTTCGGCCTAAACTTCGATATGCTTTTCGCACACTCTCCGCTTACATTCGCTTCCTATTCAATCGACTCGGTAACCACACATGATGAACGACACGCCTGCGCCGGACCGTCGGGAACTGTTTCGCACCCTTGCCGCACTGGGTATCGGCAGTGCCATTTTCCACCGCTCGCTCGCGGCTGAGGTCGCCCAACAACCGAAGGACGATAAGCCTAGTGGGGTCACGGTTGAGATGGTGAAAAATGCGGAGTGGGTCGCCGGGTTGACGTTGACCGATGACGAACGCAAAGCCGTCGCGGCGTCGTTAACCCGCACCGTCGCCGGGTACGCCAAAGTCCGCAAAGTCGAGTTAGCGTATGGCGTGCAACCGGCGGTGCAGTTTTCGCCAATGTCGGTGCCCGAGTTGATCGCGTCGAAAGCCTACGAACACTGGAGCAAGCCGACCGCAAAAGTTGATGCGCCAAAGTTAGACATCAAGAAGCCCGAGTCGAACGACGACCTCGCATTCTTGGGCGTGGCCAAGCTCGCCAACTTGGTGCGAACGAAGCAGGTCTCATCCGTTGAACTCACGAAGCTCGCACTGGAACGACTGAAAAAGTACGACCCCGCCCTGCTCTGCGTCGTGTCATTGACCGAAGAACTGGCGATGAAACAGGCCAAACAAGCGGATGAAGAAATCGCGGCTGGCAAGTATCGCGGGCCGCTGCACGGGCTGCCGTGGGGGGCGAAAGATCTCATCGCGTACCCCGGTTACAAAACGACGTGGGGTGCTGAGCATTACAAGGACCAAGCATACCCCACGAAAGCCGCCGTTGCAGGTAAACTTGACGCAGCCGGGGCGGTGTTGGTGGCGAAGCTCACTCTCGGTGCGTTGGCATTGGGTGATGTGTGGTTTGGCGGCATGACCCGGAATCCGTGGAACGTGAAGCAAGGTTCGAGCGGGTCGTCTGCCGGTTCCGCAAGTTCGGTCGGAGCCGGGTTGGTGCCGTTCGCCATCGGCAGCGAAACCCTCGGCAGCATCGTCTCGCCCGCCACGCGGTGTGGCGTCACCGGCTTGCGGCCCACCTTCGGGCGGATCAGTCGGGCGGGGTGCATGACGCTGTCGTGGTCGATGGACAAACTCGGGCCGCTGACACGAAGTGTCGAAGATGCGGCGATCGTGTTCGGTGCCATTCACGGTGCGGATGTGGATGACCCCGCTTCCATCACGATGCCGTTCCAATGGCCAACGACCCGGAAACTTTCCGACCTGCGTGTGGGGTACGTGGAAGGACGAAAAACCGTCGATGAACGAGCCGAGTTGAAAGTGTTAAAAGAACTCGGCGTGAAGCTCGTGCCCATCGAGTTGCCGACGAAACTGCCCGTCGATGCGATGCGAATTATCCTGGACGCCGAGTGTGCGGCGGCGTTTGACGACATCACGCGGCAAGGCGTCAACGAAGGGATCGGGCGGTTCTGGGGGACGACGTTCCGGGTTGGTCAGTTTGTCACGGCGGTGGAGTACATTCGTGCCAATCGCATCCGCACATTGTTGATGCAAGAAATGGCCAAGGTCATGAAGCAAGTCGATTGCTACGTCGGCGGCAACGACCTGCTCATCACGAACCTGACCGGCCACCCGAGCGTTTGCTTGCCGAATGGCTTCACGAAAACTGACGATATCGAAGTGCCGACCGCGATCACGTTCACCGGCCAACTCTACGGCGAAACCGAACTGCTCACCGTGGCCCAAGCGTACCAAGTCGCCACCGGCCACCATTTGAAGCGTCCCCCGATGGACAAGGTGACCAAAGACAACGCCAAGCTTTAATCCTCGTTTCCAAGCCCTGAAGTGAATCCACTATGTCGTATCGAATCGCAATCGGCCTACTCGCTTTGTTACCGATGTTTGCAAGCGCAACACCGCCATACCCGCCCGAACCGATTTCGGGTGCGCTCGTGATTGTGGGCGGCGGGAAGTTGCCGGATGCGGCGCGCGACGAGTTCTTCAAACTCGCGGGGGGCATGGAGAAGGCGAAAATCGTCGTCATCCCAACTGCCAGCATTGAAGCGGATAAGCCGGACCAAGCCGAATCATTTACGAAACAGTGGGCGAATCTCAAACCTGTTTCGGTGACGTTGTTGCACACCCGCGACCGCAAGACCGCTGATACTGCCGAGTTCATTATGCCGCTGACCGACGCTACCGTAGTGTGGTTCAGTGGTGGTGACCAAACCCGAATCATGGCCGCATACCGTGGCACCGCCGTGGAACGCGAACTGCACGCTCTGTTGAAACGCGGCGGGGTCATCGGCGGCACGTCGGCAGGTGCGGCGGTCATGTCCGACTTGATGATCGAAGGCGGTCCGACGGAAGCGAGGACTGGGCCGGGGTTCGGGTTCCTGCCCGGCTTCGTGGTCGATCAACACTTCATCGCGCGAAAACGTGGCCCACGGCTACAAGGCGTTCTCGAAAAACATCCTGAGTACACCGGCCTCGGGATCGACGAAAATACGGCGATCGTCGTGAAGGGACGCACCCTGAAAGTCCTTGGTGATTCGACGGTGACCGTGGCGTGGACAAAGTCTTCAACCAAGCCCGTTCGAGAAGATGTGCTAAAAACCGGCACGGTGATGGACCTGTATCAACTCCGCCGCACGGCCCATTTCCGGGCGAGCAGCGAACCGTTCCCGGCTAAAGTGGCGAACGTGCCGACCGTCAAGAATGGTTCACTCGTGATCGTCGGTGGGGGCGGGCTACCGCTCGAAATTACGAACAAGTTCTTTGAATTAGCGGGCGGCAAGGATGCGTTGATTGTGGTGATCCCCACTGCCCAGGACGACCCGGACGCGGACAACCACCCCGAAGAAAAGTTGTTCAAACGGCTCGGCGGGACCAACGTCAAAACGCTGCACACCCGCGACCGCAAGCAAGCCGACGACCCCGAGTTTTCCAAGATGCTCTTGGACGCGAAAGGTGTGTGGTTTGGGGGCGGGCGGCAATGGCGGTTCGTGGACGCCTACGAGGGGACGTTGGTTGAAAAACGATTCCGGGAAGTGCTGGAACGGGGCGGCGTCATCGGCGGGACATCGGCGGGACATCGGCGGGGGCTTCGATTCAGAGCGAGTACATGCCACGTGGCCACCCGCTTGGCAACACTGTCGTGGCCACGGAAGGGTACGAACGCGGCTTCGGGTTCCTACCCGGTTGTGCCGTCGATCAACACTTTTTTGCCCGCAAGCGAACCCAGGACATGACGGGCATCATGAAACTTTACCCACAAATTCTTGGCATCGGCATCGACGAAGCCACGGCGATTGTGGTGACGGGTTCCGTTGCTGAAGTCATCGGCAAAACCAAAGTCGGCTTCTACGACTACTGCAACGGCGCGCCACAAGGTGAGACTGATTACACCGAAGTCCCAACCGGCGAAAAGTACGATTTGAAAGCACGGAAGTTGGTGAAGTAAACAAAAGGAAGGCATCGGGCTAACCCGATGCCTTCCTTGTCTGCAATTAGTGTAACAAGAACGCCGGGCTGTTGATGAGCGCCCAGACGAGGTCTTGTGCGCCCAAAACTCGCGGGTCCGTTGGCGGAACTTTATTTGCTTCAACTTGTAGTCGTTGATGCTCTTTGTCCTGGTCGAGGTACAGTTGGCGAAGTTTCGCTTTCAATTCCGGCGTGCGCTTCTCGATCGGTGTTGAAATCATCGCGACCATTTCAGCGGTGACCGGGGCGGACAATCGGACCTGCTTGTCGTTCGTGACCGAGAGCCTGAACTTGCCAATCGTGTGGTTCGTACCGTGTCGTTGGTCGAGCGTGAACACCAGTTGAACGCCCTTGCCGTCAGCGAGTTTGCCTTGGACCGGGAAGATGGCAATGTGGTCGCGGCCAGTTTGCGGGGCGATCGCCCAGCCGGTTGCGAAGTTTCCGTCGATCGCTTGCGCGATGGTGAAAGTATCTTGCTGGAAGCTGGCCTGGGGCGTGACGAATTTCACGGCTTTGGGCTTCTCATCGGGCTTGTCGATCGGGCGTGCTGTTGCTTTGAATTCGTTGAGAACGAGGTTGCCATTGTCCGCACGGCCAGGGCCTTTGCCGGGTAAACTTTCATCCTTCAGGACTTCCAACCGAACTGCCGTGATCCCTTTCAAATCGGTTTCGGTCGTGACGGTATACGCTTCTTGCAGTGCCGTCTTCCCGCTGACTAGAACGCTGCCGTCCTCGTTGGTGGTCAGCGTCGCACCACTCTTGGCGTGAGTCGTTTTGGCGTCAAGTTTCACCCACGTGGTCGGTTTCTGGGCGAGTAGCCCCTCTTCCCATTTCGATTGTTTTTCATCGAGCGTGGCTTGGTAAGATTTGAACACTTCGACTTTGGTTGTGTAATCGTGTGTGATCCGTTTGAAGTCGGCACCTGCGGATTGGATCGCCGTGATGCCTGCTTTCTTCTCGGCCTCGGTCGGGAAGCGGTTCAGCACGGACAAATAAACCTCTTCAACGACTTTGGCGTCATCCTTGTTCGCAACGGTGAACTTCGCTAGGTGACCCAGCGGGTCGGAAATCGCTTCCGCGACAATCGGCCCGTTGACCATTGCCAGAACTGGCCCGAGCATCATCGTGTTGGAGCGTTCGCATTCACACGCGGATTCCCGCACCGGCTTGCCGAACAGTTCGAGGAAGCCGCCCGGCAAGTCAACGTTGCTGTCCAACAGTTGGGCCGCCCGCGCACCGGGCGCAAGTCCCGGAAGTCGAGATTGGCTGCCCGTGACGCGGTGAATACTATCGAACAACACTTCCGCCGGAAGGCGGCGGGGGAGTGCGTGGCTGGCGTTGATTTCGTCGTCCTTGTTGTACTTGTTGGTCGCAATCGACAGTTGGTACGTGCGGCTCTTGCAGATCGTTTTGATGAGTTGGTTCGCGTCGAAATTGCTGCTGACAAATTCCTTCGTGAGGCGGTCCAACAACTCCGCGTTCGTAGCGGGGTTCCCGGCCCGGATGTCGTCCACGGGTTCGATAATCCCCACGCCCACCATGTAACTCCACAGCCGGTTCGCGTAGCTTTTCGCAAAGTACGGGTTGTCCTTCGAGGTCACCCACTTCGCCACTTGGGTCCGTCGGGACAACTCGGTGGACGGAACACTGATGTGCGTGAACGGGAACTTCGGGATCGCGTTTTGGCTGGTCCGCTCGTTCTTGATTTCGCCACTTTTGCCGTCGTTAATCGTCTCGACCAACGGCACGGCCCCTTCCACCGCAGTCCCGCCGATCTTCTGCCCCTTGTACTTCGGGTCTTCTTTGCGGTCAATCTGCGCGAAGTACGCGGACAGTTGGTAGTACTGGTCTTGGGTCCATTTCTCGAACGGGTGGTCGTGGCACTTGTTGCAGTTGAACCGAATCGCCAGGAACAGTTGGGTGGTGTTTTCCATCACCGCATCGGGACTTCGCAACGTCTTGTAATAGGCGGCGGGCGGGTTCTCCACATTGGACCCACTGGCCGTTAGCACCTCGTAGGCGAACTGGTCGTAAGGCATGTTCTTCGCAATCGCGTCGCGGATCCACTTTTGCAGGGCCTTCGCCCCCACGTCGCCGAGGAACTTGCGGTTCACTTGCAACAGGTCGGCCCATTTGTTCGTCCAGTGTTCGATGAACGGCTCGCTGCCGACGAGTTTGTCGATGACTTCATCGCGTTTGATTTTCGTGACGCGGGTATCCAGCAGGAATTTCCGCACGGCTTCTGATGTCGGGGGTAAGCCGGTCAGGTCAATGTGTACTCGGCGGAGAAAGTCGGCGTCGTTGCAGAGTTCGCTCGGCTGAATTTTCACGAGCTTTAGTTTGGCATCGACGAGGTCGTCGATGTAATTCTGCACGGGCAACTGCTTCCAGGCGAAGCCGGAACGGTCGCCCATGATGATGGCGGTGCTCGCTGCGTAACCGCCCTCGTACCGGGCTAGCATCGTCGTTTCGCCACGGCGAACGGCGGTCATCAGGCCAGTTTTGTCCACAGTGGCGACTTCGGTGTTGCTGCTCTCGATGAACGCCTCACTCGAAACATCTCGCTTCGTCCCGTCCGCGTAGGTTGCGATGACCGCGAATTGTTGTTTCATCCCCGGAAGCGGGACTGTGAGGTTCTTCGGAAACACTTCGACCGATGTGACCCGTGTCACTTGGAGGTCGAGCTTCACGCCGTCCGCGATCCAACTGCGAATCAGTTCGTAATAAGGGTCACCGATTTGCATGGTCACGATGCCCGCGTGCGGAACGCCGCCGGTCGGCTTCAACAACATTAGGCTCCGTTCGGGTGCGGCCCGATTGAACCGGCGTCCTTCGAGGTCATCCGTCAACGCCCGGTGATCGAAGATCGGGTCGTAGCCACGCAGCGAAAGTTTGAACCCGTTCTTCCCTTGCGCGCTACCGTGACACGTCCCCGCGTTGCAACCCGTCTTCGAGAGGATCGGTTGCACGTCCTTCACGAAGCTAGCCGGGTACGCCGATTTCATACCTGCGACGTTCAGCGGAACCACTGCCGCCTTGCCGGCAAACTGGATTGTGACTTGTCCCACGCCATCCGCAATCGGGCGGACCGTCCCCGATGCGGAAATCTTCGCCACTTCTTTCGGCAGTTCAATCGTTGCCATCCGGGTGGCATCGACGACTTCCCCACTTTCGAGTTTTGCCAACACCACCAGTTGCGAATAGGCAAAGGGCGTGGTGAGTTCAATCGTAGTGGGGCGGACTTCGAGCGACGCAACCTTCGCGCTCGGTGGAAGGGTTTCCGGCGGTGGGGTGTCAGCGAAGAGTGCGGGTGCAGGGAGTAGCAAAATCAGGGTCAGGAGTTTGCGAAGCATGGGAGGGTGTCTCGGGTGGGAACGCCCACGAATAATTATTCGTGGGCTTTGGGTGGGATGTTATTTGCGGGCGGTTTTGAGTGTCAGTGGCACTGCAACAAACTCCTTGACGCGCTTGCCGGTCTCGGCGTCGTGGAGCCAGACTTTGCCGTCGAACCCGGCGGATGCGATTCGTTTGCCGTCGGGGTGCCACGCGACCGTGTACGCGGGGCCGGTGATTTCCTCGCACGTGATCGCCTTGCCGGTTGCGATGTCGTAAACCCGCACGTCCCCTTTTCCGTCCAAGCTGCTGGCCGCTGCGAATCGCTTGCCGTCGCGGTCGAACTGGATGCTTGAAATGCGGCCGTTCATCGGGGTGAACTCTTTCAGGCGGTTGGAATCATCGCCGATTTCCCGCTTCACTTCGCGGTGCATCTTGTACAGTCGCGGTTTGCCGTCCGAACCGGCGCAAAGCAGTTCATCATAAACTCGCGTGGTGGCAGTCGGCGTGTCGGCGGGCGCCTTCGCCATTTTGCGTTCCTTTGATGGGCGAATGTCAATCGCCATCAGGCCGCCTTTGAGTGCGCCAGGTGTAATGCTGGTGACGTTATCGACGAAACGTTGCGTGCTCACTTCGGTCAGCTTCATCGACATGTCGCGGC
>JANLRE010000537.1:0-3523 GCA_031368205.1 Fimbriiglobus sp.
CAACAGGTTGCGTCGGGACACTGTGAAAACTACAATCGTGCTATTCCGGCCCCCCATCTTCAACCTCTCGGCCCGGAGGGTACTCGCATGACTCGCTTGCAGACTCTGATTCAGTGTTTTGGATTAGCCTTGTGTGACAAAGGCCGTCGGGCACTCTTGGGTGAATTGCGATTCGGTGATGTCCTGATGGACGTGGCCAAGGCCACCCTGCATGGAACCAACCGTGCCTTGGGTTCGGAAGAACTGCGGATCGCGCTCGGCGATCTGGTGACGATCGACCCGAAACCTTACGAAGTGATCTTGGGTCGGGTGCTCGTCAGCCTCGCGCAAATCAACCCGATTCCGTTCAAAGATCAACTGCAACGTTACTTGTCCTGTTGGCCCGCCACGGTTCGACAAGTGTTACGGCGCCCGTCCGACCCGATGGGGCACACTGCACCGCACGACCTGGTTTTTTACAAGCCCGAAGACTTGTTAGTTTACCTCCCGCCACGGATGCCGTTGCTCAATGCGGGTGCCACGTTGCCCAACATGGACGACTGGGTACTGACGCGGTTTCTGGGCATGGGTGAATCGTCGGAAGTTTGGATGGCGACCAGTGAGAAACACCCGGAAATCTCGCCCGCCGCACTCAAGTTCGCAACGGACAAACTGACGGCTCAGCAGGTTATCAAGTACCAAAACATGCTCGTGAAGGTGTTCGGCCTCAACGAAGAATCCGGTGTTGTGCCGCTGCGAAGCGTTTACTTGGAGACGAACCCACCGTGTCTGGATGTGGGGTACGTCCACGGCTACGACCTCACCGGGTTGTTGTCCGAATGGCATTCCAAGTACGAGGTCGCTAAGCCAGAAGCCTCACTGAAGTTGGTGCAACGACTCACCCAAATTATCGCCAAGGCACACCGGCGCGGGATCGTTCACCGGGATTTGAAGCCGTCGAACGTTTTGTTGCACCCGCGAGAAAAAGGCAAGTTTACGATGTGGGTGTCCGACTTCGGTTGGGGACAAATCGCAGCCATGCGGCCCGTCGAATCGGCCCACGGAAAGATGTCACGGGCCGAACAACTTCGGTTGGAACTCCGGGGCGCTTATTCCCCGTTGTACGCTTCGCCGCAACAAATTAAGCAAGACGGCGTTGATCCCCGCGATGATGTCTACGCGATTGGGGTGATCTGGCACCAACTTTTGAAACGCAGCCCGTCGGCTCAGCCGCCCGTCGGCACGGATTGGGCGGACGAATTCCGCGCCTCGGGCTTCCCCGACGACCACGCGAAATTGTTGGCCGCGTGTCTATCCACCCGACCCGATAAACGTCCGGCAAATGCCGAGGTGCTTGTCGAACAACTCGCCCGCATGACGATCCCAGGAACCGCGAGCAAAGACGAGGAACTTGTCCGTCTGGTTGCGATGAAATCCGCTTCCGGTGAATACGCCGTCGGCACGAAATCGTCCACCACCACGGCCACGATCGCCCCACCCCCACGGGTCGCCGTCGAGCACTTGCCGAAACTCATCACGAACACGATCGGCATGACCTTCGCGCTGATCCCGCCGGGCACGTTCCTGATGGGTTCCCCCGACGACGAACCCGGACACCGACCGCATGAAGCGCCGGTCCACGAAATCACCATTACCAAGCCGTTTTACCTGTCCATTCACCCGGTGACGCAAACCCAATTCACGAAGGTGTGCGGCTTTAATCCGTCGCACTTCAACGAGAAGAAAGGCGGCAAGCCAGAGTTCCCCGTGGAATTCGTGACCTGGAATGAAGCCGGGAAGTTTTGCGAGAAGCTCGAACTGCTCTCCGATGAAGAACACCTAGGCCGCGTCTATCGACTGCCAACCGAAGCTGAGTGGGAGTACGCTTGCCGGGCCGGGGAAGCGATGCCGTATTTCTACGGCCAAAAGTTAACCGGCGTACTGGCCCACTTTGCGACCAACGCGAAGCACCAGCCGTCCTCCCCCTGCTCCGTCGGCCAGTTCGCCCCGAACGCCTTCGGCCTTCATGACATGCACGGCAACGTCCTGGAATGGGTGCAAGACTGGTACAACGAATCGTACTACTGGCAAGCCGTGAAAATTGACCCCCAAGGCCCGGACACCGGAACCACCCGTGTCACCCGAGGCGGCTGTTGGCTGATGTTCGGCACCGAATGCCGCAGCGGAACCCGTCGCCCCCACGCGGCCAGCGGTTGCTCCAACACCATCGGGTTCCGCGTGGCATTGAACGCCCCGGAGCACTAGGGGGAAAAGTGGGTAGTGGATTGTGTATAGTGGATAGAGAAGTCGTAGATGGTGAATGGCAGGGAAGTAGTTCTTGCTTCGGCTTTACTATCCACTATCCACTGCTCACTATCCACTATTCGACTGCATGGAGTTAGCGAATGTCTGTGGCCGAAAATCACCCACCTGACGCGATTGAAGCCCTCCGCCTTGGCAAACTTCCGCTCGTGGGGCGTATTGGTTTATTGCTGATCCCGGTCACCCTGATTGTGGTCGCCTGGGGGATGCCCACGAATTTCTTCCCGCAAATTCAAACCGCCTTCGTACCGGACACGCCACAGGTTGCTTCCGAATTCCCCGACGGCGCGAAACTGTACGTGCAGCACTGTGCCAACTGTCACGGTGAACGGGGCGACGGTAACGGAATTACGTCCCTCACCACGAAGGCCCGATACTTCGGTCACGAGCCGTACAAGTTCACCATGACGACGGGCACGAAAATCCCCACCGATGACACCCTGATTGCCACGATCCGCCGCGGCATCGCCGGTTCGTCGATGCCTAGCTTCGAGAAACTTTCTGAAGGCGAATTGCGGGCGATCGTCGCGCACCTGCGGTCCCTCACCCGCAAGGGAATGTACGCATACCTTCTCGAAGACGCGAAGAAGAAGTACGACGAAGGCGGCGACGACCCGGACCCGGTGAAACTCAGCGTGAAGGCCGATTACCTCTGCCAGATCGGCACGCCGCTGCCGCTGCCGACCCGATTCGCCGCCGCCAGCCTGGCGTCAATTGCCAACGGCAGAAAAGTGTTCCTCGCGTCCTGTGCCGCCTGCCACGGTGCGGAGGGGCGTGGTGATGGCCAGCAAGTCAAAGACCCCAACTTCAAAAACGCCAACGGCACCAAGGCCATTCCCCGCAACCTGACCACGGGCGTTTTCAAAGGCGGCCACGAGAACGAACAACTTCACGCGCGCATCTTGCTCGGCATCCCCGGCACCCCAATGCCCGAAGGCACCACACTAACCCCGCAAGAAGTGAACGACCTCATCAACTACGTGCGTTCGCTTTCCGAGCAACCTGTAGCAATCAATGTGGCCAGCGCCGGGCAGTGAGTTGGGTAAAAGCCGATGCACCATGAAAGCCCATGAACGATCGTTCGTGAGCTTTCATGGTGCATCGGCTTTCTGGGCTTTCATGGCTGCATCCGGTAAGATAACACAATTCTTCCTGTCACCGGCGAGCGAGGATGGCATGCCAGAGCGGTACATTTACACGATTCGGAATCTCACGAAACACT